>CAZILR010000284.1:4414-6823 GCA_964539995.1 uncultured Planctomyces sp. | reverse complement strand
CGTCGCCTGTCAGAACAAGACGCCGCAGCAGTGCTACGAAGAGTACCTCGCGATGCGCGACCATCTCGGCTGGATGCACATCAAGGACTACAAGATCGATCCGTCAATGACCTGGACTGGAGCCGTTGACGAAGAGCGGCTGAAAAATTTCGTCCCCGCCGATCGCGGCGACGGCGGCCACGATCTGGTTCTCAAAGATCTGCGCGAACACTTGCCGAAGCTCGAAAAGCGGATCAAGTCGCTCGGTGCGCCTGGCTTCTTTTTAGAAGTCGAGCCGCACCTTAAAGGGGGCGGGCAATTCGGAGGCTTCAGCGGGCCGGATGGATTGGGCGTTGCCGTTCGCTGTCTGTGCCGATTGCTCGACTACGTCCAGATCGGCTATCAACTCCGCACGTTCGACGACATCCGTGCGTTGCGCGGGTTCTGATTTCCGTAGGTTTCCATGTCCATCGACCTTCAGTCCTATACTCAGCTACTCGTCTGCCCCGCTTGCCAATCCAAGCTGGTGGTCGATGGTCACAGTTTCGTGTGCCGTGCCGAGCCTTGCCGTTTGAAATACGAAGTGAAGGACGACATTCCGGTCATGCTGTCTGACGAAGCCCAGCACATCGCTCTCGACGAATGGACCGCGATCATGCAGCGAGCAACTCCCGTTAACTTGTGACTCCCATGCAAGTCGAAACCACCGCGATCTCTGGCTTGCTGTTGATTCAGCCGAAGGTCTTTCGAGACCCGCGCGGCTTTTTCACCGAGACCTTCCAGCGTCAACGCTACCGCGACGCGGGCATCGCCACTGAGTTCGTGCAGGACAATTTTTCTCGCTCCGCGAAGGGCACGCTGCGAGGCCTGCACTATCAGATTCAGCATCCGCAGGGAAAGCTGGTGCAAGTTCTCCGCGGCAAGATCTTCGATGTCGTCGTTGATCTGCGCAAGCCGTCACCGACCTTCGGACGTTGGCTCGGCTTTGAACTCAGCGACGAGTCTTGTCAGCAAGTGTATGTCCCGCCTGGTTGCGCTCACGGCTTCTGTGTGCTCAGCGAGACCGCCGACTTCACCTACAAATGCACCGACTTGTACTTCCCGGAGCACGAACGAACGCTGCTCTGGAACGATCCTGTGATCGGCATCGAATGGCCGTTGGCCGACGAGCCAATTCTCTCGGCCAAAGACCGCGCCGGCGTGCCGCTGGATCGAGCTGAAATCTACGCCGAGTAACGTGGGGCAGGTTTTCAACCTGCCCGGCCAACGATTCTTTTGGAACGGGCAAGTTGAAACCTGCCCCACGAACATGACCTCCGCACTTCCCACGATTGCTCTCACCCTCGGCGACGTTGCCGGCATCGGCCCCGAAGTCGTCGTGCGAGCGTGTGCCGATCCGCGAGTCATGTCCGCATGTCGCCCAGTCATCGTCGGACATCCCGAAGTCGTGCGCCGCGCGATCGCTCACGGCAGCCTCAAGATCGAAGCTGCCGAAGTCACACAGCCAGACGAGAAGCCGCCGAGCAACACGCTCGCCTGTTGGAACCCACCGATGGCACCGCAAGATGCCGTCGATGTCTCGCCCGGCCACAACGACGCTCGCGCCGGTCGAGCGGCCTATGAATATCTCGTCGCGGCGGCTAAGGCCGCGCTGGCCAAACAAGTCGATGCCATCACGACCGCGCCGCTCAGTAAAGCCGCACTGCATCTCGCCGGGAAAAAGTATCCGGGCCACACCGAAATCCTCGCCGAAGTCTGCCGCGTGCGTGACTTCGGCATGATGCTGTTCCTGCCGAACGGCGACGCAGTGAGATCGCCGCACGGTCTCGGAGTTGTCCACGTCACACTGCACACGTCGATTCGCAGCGTTCCGGACCTGATTACGACAGCGGGCGTTGCCGAGAAGATCGAACTCATCGACAGCTTCATGCGTCGTGTCGGTTGTGCAAATCCGTGCGTTGCTGTCTGTGCTCTCAATCCACATGCTGGCGAGGAGGGCATCTTCGGCGACGAGGAATCGCGGATCATCGCCCCCGCCGTGCAGACGGTTCTCGGCTGCGGTCGTATCAACGTCACCGGCCCGCTGCCCGCCGACACGCTCTTCCGCCGCGCTGCCGCCGGTGAGTTCGATGCCGTCGTCGCGATGTATCACGATCAAGGACACATCGCGTTCAAGCTGATCGGCTTTCAATCCGCCGTGAACGTGACGCTCGGCCTGCCGATCATCCGAACCAGCCCCAGCCACGGCACCGCGTTCGACATCGCCTGGCAACGCCCGGCTGATGCCAGCGGAATGATCGAAGCGATTTTGATCGCAGCAAAGCTGTCTCGCAGCGACGCCGCAAAGTAGCCGTCATCGCGGCGGGGGGCGAGCCAGCCGGCAAGCCAGCCCCGAGGGCCCCGCCGGCCCGGCAACAAAATGATGCAGAG
>CAZILR010000284.1:0-4404 GCA_964539995.1 uncultured Planctomyces sp. | reverse complement strand
ACTCGACTCCCTATGGCAAATCGCCCACTTCAACAAATTGAAGATTAAAATAAAAAAGCTCGTCACGCGGAGCGATGACGGCTACGTTCAGGCCGCGAACAGTTCGCGAATTGGCCGTCCGTCGGAGATGCGATGCGGACGCGAGGTCGTGTCGTGAATCTCCGTCATCGGGTCGATGCCGAAGCGTGAGAAAATCGTCGCCGTCAGATCGGCTGGGCTGACGGGATTCGTTTCGGGATACATCCCCAACCGATCGCTCGATCCGTACACAAAGCCGCCCTTCACGCCCCCTCCGGCCAACAACACTGAGTAGCAATCAGGCCAGTGGTCTCGGCCGGCGTTCGCGTTGATGCGCGGCGTGCGGCCGAACTCGCCCATCGCAACGACCAGCGTCGAATCGAGCAGTCCGCGCTGGTCTAAGTCCTCGATCAACGCCGACAAACTTTGATCGGTTTGCGGCATGAGATAGTGCTTGTGATGGAAGAAGTTGTTGGCGTGCGCGTCCCAATTCTGGCCCTGCTGGCGGAAGTCGAAGACATTGACGAACGGTACACCCGCCTCGACGAGTCGCCGCGCAACGAGCAAGTTCTGTCCGCGCATCGGCCGGCTCTCAGCCATCGCGGATTGGCTCGTGTCTCCATTCACCACCTCAGCCGGTTTGAATCCGTATCGGTCACGAGTTGCCTGCGATTCGGCTGACAAGTCGAGCGCTCGCCGCAACGTCTCCGAACCGAGCAACGAGTAAGCTTTGTCGTAGAACGCTCGCCACTGTCGCTCGGCCGAGTTGTTCGCAGCGAACGGACTTTCGAGCAAGCCGAGCAACCGTCGTCGATCACCGACACTCGCAAACGTCCGACCATCCGGTGGCGCGAGCGAACCGGCGCGATAGGCCCGCTTCTCGACATCGACCGTGATCTGCAACGGATCGAACGCCGAACCCAGAAAACCGCCTCCCTGACACGGCACGTCGATGACGTTGTGAAACAGGAACGGCAGCGCCGCATGTGGCACGTCGAGTCCTCGTTCACGCCACAAGTAGCTGCAGGTCGATCCGACGCACGGATAGAACTGCGGGATCGGAGCGAACTCTTCGCGGTCCCCTTGCGGCGACTGCCGCCCGGTCAGCATCTCGGTCGAGGCGGAATCGTGCAGCCGATTCTGATGATTCACGCTCCGCACGACGGCGACCTTGTGCATCACCTTCGCCATCTGCGGCAGATGCTCGGAGACCATCACACCCGGAGCCGACGACGCGATTGGTTGGAACTCGCCACGCACATCGGCCGGAGCGTTTGGCTTCAAGTCATAGGTGTCGAGATGACTCGGCCCGCCATAGTAAAAGACGACAATGCACGCTTTGATTTTTGAGGTGGCCGGCGTCTGCTTCGCATCCGCCAACGCCGTTTGTGCATGCCACAAGCCCGACAACGACAGCCCTAATCCGCCGTTCACGGAAGCTCGCAGCAACTGACGTCGAGTTTGCGGAATCGTCTCAATCATGTGCTCGCCTCGGATTTGAGAGGCGAGTAGCTTTTCATCGCCGCAATGATCCTGCAACCCCGATCCTTCTTCCCTTGGGAGAAGGTGGCCGAAGGCCGGATGAGGGAATCGAACGCTCCGTTGGTTCCCTCACCCCGGCACTCTCCCAGAGGGAGAGGGAGAAAACGTGTTTATCCGTTTCATCATGTCTCGCTCCACCGCTTGAATAGCAGATGCGACACGCCGAGTTGATCGCAAATTCGGCCGACCACAAAATCGACCAAATCCATGATCGTCGTTGGCTCGTGATAGAACCCCGGCATCGCTGGCAGGATGACCGCCCCCGCATCGGCGAGCCGTTTCATGTTCTCAAGTTGAATGCTGCCGAGCGGCGTCTCGCGCGGGACGACGATCAGCTTGCGACGCTCTTTCAGATGCACGTCCGCCGCGCGCTGGATCAAGTTGGTCGATTGTCCGCTGGCGATGCTCGCCAGCGTTCCCATCGAGCACGGGCAAACAACCATACCACCCGTCGGGAACGAACCGCTCGCAATGCCCGCTCGAAAATTCTGGTAGTGATGGTAGACCAGTTCGCCCTGTGGACCGTCTTCGTAAATCGAACTGATCGCCGCGCCAGCTTCCGGGAGTAATCGGTTGAGATGACTGTCGCCACTGAGCACCGAATCGCTCACCAGCAGTCGCTGTGGATCGAAATTCTTCAGGTCCGCGCGAATGCCTAATTCGTGATCGAGCACCTCGGCTCCCGACGGACTAATCGTCACATGCACTCGGCGGCCGGCGTTCACCAGCACCTGCAACAGCCGCGTCGAGTAAATCGCGCCGCTGGCTCCGGTGATCGCGATGACGAGATCGAGTGGCTTCGTCTCCGTGGCGGCGGTCATGGCTTTTCTCCGAGATAAATCGTCGCGATGCCGAACGTCAGCGGCTTCCAGACGACGTTGTGCAGCCCCGCTTGCCGCATCATCTCGGCTAGGGCTTCGCCTTGAGGAAACTCGCTGACTGACTGCGGCAAATAGTTGTACGCCGCCTGCTGATTCCGCATCAGCACCTGACCGATCCGCGGCAGCACGTTGCGGAAATACCAGAGGTAGATCGCTCGGAACAGCCGGTTCGTCGGTGTCGAGAATTCCAACACGACGACTTTGCCGCCTGGCTGACAGACGCGAGTCATCTCGCGCAGCCCAACGTCCGTGCGTGTGACATTTCGCAATCCGAACGCGACCGAGACGATTTGAAACTGATCGTCGTCAAACGGCAGGTGCTGAGTGTCCGCTTCGACGAACTGAATTTGATCCGGGCTCGCGGTTCCTCGAACACGCGACCATTTCTCGCGTGCGAGCACCAGCATCTCGTGCGTGAAGTCTGAGCCGACGACCGACACGCGACGGCCGCTCGCTCGCCAATAGGCCAGAGCCAAATCGCCCGTGCCCGTGCAGACGTCGAGCACCGGAGCCGCCGCCGTCGGCCGAGACAGCCGCACCGCGCGCCAACGCCAATAAACGTCGGTGCCCCCCGACAACAAGTGATTCAGAAAGTCGTATCGAGCCGAAATCTCACCGAACATTCGGCGAACACGACTCTCCGATTTATCGACCGTCATCGTACCCGCTTCCCAACCTGCCTGTGTCTCAACACGAACAGATTTCAAGACCGCAATCGCTCTCGCCACTTCACAATCCAAACTCCGGCCAGCGCGCTTGCAGCCGCTGTTCGATCTCCGCCGTCCATCGCAACGGCTGAGCCACTCGCGCCGCGCCGCTCTCACTCGGCAACTTGCGAGTCGCGTCCATGCCGAGCTTCCGTCCGACGCCGCGAACCGCCGTCGCGTGATCGAGCGGGGCTGCCGGACCATCCCACAGAACCAAATCGCGAGCCGGATCGGAGTGAGCCGCGACGCTCGACCAGACGGCATTCTCGTCGCTCACATCGACATCGTCATCGACCACAACCAGCATCTTCGCCGTCGCGGCTCGCGGCAACGACCACAGCGCGTGCATCACCTTGCGAGCTTGCTGCGAGTACGTCTTGCGAATGCTGGCAAACAGGACATGCCGGCTCGCCCCTGCAAACGGCCATCGCCACTCGACCATCTCCGGAATCCACAACCGCGCGAGCGGCAACAGCAAGCGTTCGCACGCGCGGTCCAGCCAGTGACTTTCCGACGGAGCCAATCCTGGAACCATCGCCGGAAAGACTGGGTTCGCGCGATGCGTGACCGCCGTGACCCGCATCAACGGCAGTGATTCGCTCGGCCCGAAGAATCCCGTCTCGCGGCTGATTGGGCCAGCGGATTCGAACGCCGTTTGCGGATCAATAAAACCTTCAATCACGATCTCCGCCGACGCCGGAATCGAAAGCGGCACAGATCGAGCAGCGACCAGCTCGACTGGACGATTTCGCAAAAAGCCCGCGAACACAAGCGGATCGGTGCGTCCCGGCAACGGTGCCCATGAAGCGACTGACGTGATTGGATCGACGCCCAGCACAATGGCCACCGGCATCTGTTGTCCGCGCGAACCGTACTCGCCCAGCAACGACCACAACTCCGAGGTTTCATCGCCGTGAATCAGTAATCCGTCTCGGCCACGCACTTCCAGCGGCACGACGCAGACATGCCGCCGCGCATCGACTGACTCAGTTTGCGGTGCGGGCGTCTCTCCGGCGCTCGTCGGCGAGCTTGTGTGCAATTGCCCCCAAGTGATCGTCGGGGCGGCATCCCCCGGCCACATCGTCAGCGCGGGAAGGTCGGCAAGATTCACGTCGCGGCCAAGCTTGACCACTTGCTGACACAAGCCCGTCTTCACGACCGTCGGCGGCCACTGCGACAACTCGGCCAAGCGCGGCAGCAACTTCCAAGTGTCGAGCTTCCCTCGCGGCAACGAGACTGACAGCCAATCGTCGATG
>CAZILR010000283.1:3819-6857 GCA_964539995.1 uncultured Planctomyces sp. | reverse complement strand
CACTTCGACTTCGCCCATGCGGTACACCTTCGTGATGCCGCGAGCTTGATAGACGCTGGATTGGGAATCGGTCGCACTCATGGTTCAGGTTGCAATTCGAGAAGTTCGCCGCGTTGGTGATGCCGCGGCTCAATCAGCCAAAATGACACCAGCCCGCCGAGCAAAATGACTCCGCTGACGCGGAGAAACACTTGCTCAAACCCTAACATGTCCACTAGCCAACCCACCAGCGGCGAGAAGATAAACGGCACGGCGAGGGAAGCGTGCAACGTCGCCACATACAACGGATGCCGAGCTGGCTCGGTCAGTTCCAGCGCGTAATTCGTCAGCGTTTTGATCGTCACTGGAGTCAGCCCCAGGAAAAAGAACGTGATCCAGAATTGCTTCGGTCCCCAACCGCCAACGCCGCTTGTGAATAACAACGCGAGCAATGGAACGCTCGCGGTTCCGAAGACTTGCAGTCGCAACGACAGCCGATTCCCAAATCGATCCGCCAGCTTGCCAGACACCCAGCTAAACAACCCCACCGCCGCGTTCTGAGCGATCACCCACAGCATCAACTGAAAGCCGATCTGATCTCGTGCGACGTGCTGCTGTCCCAACGCCTGAAAGTGCGGAAAGAGCAACTGAATCGAGATGAACAGCATCGCCACAATCGCCAACCGCCGAAAGTCACGGTCGTCTCGCACCAGCCGAAACGAGGCCACGAGCCCTTCGGACCTTTCCGTACCGCGACCGTCAGGGAGCGGCTCGTCTCGATGTGCCGGGCCGCTCCCTGACGGTCGCGGTACGGCATCGGGTGGCTCATTCACGAAGAAGCAGGTCGCCCCTGCCACCAGAAATCCCAAGCCGGAGAAGCCGAAGATGAAGCCGAAGCCGCGATCCGGCAGACTCAACCAGTATTGCAGCAGGAACCAAGCGCCGATGATCGACGTGATTGAGCCGCCGATGCCTGACAGGCCAAGCAGTTCGCCGCGTCGATCCGGACGAATCAGCTTGCCTTGCAGCGTGCCGAAGACTTGTTGGTTCAGACCGTTCGACGCGAAGAAGAACAAATATAGCAGCAGGAATGCGGGCGGCAGCCAGACTTGCTGCTTGTCGCCGGTCAGCATCCAAATGGCCGCCACGGCGATCATGGACAACCCCAGTCCGGCGGACGTGCCCAGCAAGCTCCATTTCTTCACGGGAGCCGCTCGCAGCCGCCGAGCAAAAAAGATCGGCGGCATGCTCTGCCCGAACCGATTGAGCACCGGCAAGCATCCGCGCAGCCAACCGGCTCCCGCGATGCTGTCCAGAAACGCCGGGATGATCACGCTCTCGGTCTTGAAGATCCATGCGAACCGCAGCAGCACCGAGTACGCCGACAGGGCCAGCAGATTATGCGGCTCCAACTGCCGAATGCGCGACTCGCGATCCATGCGATGTCCTTCTCAGGGGAGTGCTACTCACCGCCCGTTCGTCAGCGATCCGCCGCTCGCAGGGCAGGGGAGTATCCACATTCGTCAGCGATTTGGAAACAGGGCCTTCGAGCCGCGAGCAGTCCGGTTCGACCGCCCGTCCGCTCGCGGTTTGCGGACGCCACCGAATGTGACATGATGCGTGAAACCTCTCAGGAGCTGCTCGGCATGAACAATCTACAGATCATTCTGTTCGCCACTCTCGCCATTGTGACGGGCTGGTTCATCGTCACTTGGTCGAGGCTGACGCGACGAACGCGAAGCGAGGACGGTCCGTCGGAAGATCGTCAAACACTGTTTCATGCTGTGGTCGCGTTCGTCTGCAGGTATTTCGACACGCTGGGAATCGGCAACTTTGCTCCGACCGCATCCGCCTTCAAGTTTCGTCGATCGGTACCCGACGAACAGATTCCCGGAACATTGAACGTCGGCTACGCGATTCCGACGATCGCGCAGGCCTTCATCTACATCGCCATCGTCGAGGTCGATGCCCTGACGCTGACGCTGATGATCGCAGCATCGGTGGTGGGAGCTTGGTTAGGTGCGGGCCTCGTGACCCGCTGGTCCCGGCGGACAGTTCAGCTTGGTATGGGAGTGGCGTTGGTCGCGGCGGCAGAACTCATGCTAATGAAACAATTGAACGTCCTGCCGACCGGCGGCGAGGCGCTCACTCTGGAAGGGACTTGGCTGGCGGTCGGACTAGCAGCCAATTTTTTGTTGGGAGCCTTGATGACTTTGGGCATCGGCTTGTACGGGCCGTGCTTGATCGTCGTGAGCTTGTTGGGAATGAGCCCGCGTGCGGCGTTCCCCATCATGATGGGCTCGTGCGCGTTTCTCATGCCGGTGGGCGGAATGCGCTTCGCCCGCGAAGGCCGCTTCGACGCACGAGCTGCGTTGACGATGACTCTGAGCGGCCTGCCATCGGTCTTGATCGCGGCTTATCTCGTCAAAGAGATGCCACTGGAGTACGTCCGCTGGCTGGTGGTCGTCGCCGTCGTCTACGCCGCCGCGATGATGCTGCGCTCCGCGTGGGCGGAGAGAATGAATACGGAATAGCGAATGCGGAATTCTGATCGCAGAATGCCTGAAGTGCATTTCATTCTGACTTCCGTATTCACTATTCCGTATTCCGCATTCATTCTCCAAGAAGACACGCTCGGCCACGTTTGCGTCACCGAGATTAAGATTCGAATCGTGAGGTTTTGCCGATGAATCGCGGCCGAGTGATCGTTGTGGGTGGCGGAGTCATCGGAGCCGCGTGCGCCTATTTCCTGAAAAAAGCCGGCTGGGACAGCGTGACCGTGCTGGACCGGGGCCAATTCGGCAAGGCGTGCTCACACGGCAACTGCGGCTTCGTTTCGCCCAGCCACGTCTTGCCGCTGACCGTTCCCGGCGCGATTAGACAGACTCTCAAAGCGTTGATCTCGAAGAATTCTCCGTTCTCGGTCAAGCCTCGCTTCGATCTAGCGCTGTGGAGCTGGCTGTTTCAATTCGCTCGCCGCTGCAACGAGCGCGACATGCTCGAATCGGCTCAAGGCATTCAAGCACTGCTGCAATCCTCGCGGTCGCTGTACGACGAGT
>CAZILR010000283.1:0-3809 GCA_964539995.1 uncultured Planctomyces sp. | reverse complement strand
AGCCGTTGGCATCACAGACCATGAGACGCTGCCGGTCGCTGTACGACGAGTTGATGGCGAACGAACCCTTCGACTGCGAATGGCAACCGCGCGGTTTGCTGTTTCCATTCCGCACGCAAGCGGGGCTGGAACATCACGATCAGACGGCGGAACTGCTGCGAACTTCGTTTGGCACGTCGATGACTCGCTTCGTCGGTGACGAGGTGCGTGACTTGGAGCCGGCACTCAAGCGTGGACTCGCTGGCGGTTGGCATTATCCCGTCGATGCCCATTTACGGCCCGATAAGCTGATGTCCTCGTGGCGTCGAGTCCTTTCGGGGCTGGGCGTGACAATCCGAGATGACTGCGAGGTGCAGGGTTTCGTCCGCAACGGTGTTCGCGCCGTCCGAGTCATCACGCCGATTGAAGAGATCGCGGCCGACGCTTTCGTCGTTGCCGCCGGCGCGCTGACTCCGTGGCTGAATCGCGAGTTGGGTTGCAAGATTCCGATTCAACCCGGCAAAGGCTACTCGATCACGATGCGCCGCCCGGCGAAGTGTCCCGTCCTGCCGATGCTCTGCGAAGAAGACCGAGTCGGAATTACGCCGATGCTATCCGGCTATCGGCTCGGCTCGACGATGGAGTTCGCAGGCTACGATGCCACTCTGAATCGCCGCCGCCTCGCGCTGCTGACCACCGGAGCCGCTCACTACTTCGACGAGCCAATTTCCGAATCAATCGAAGAGGAATGGTTCGGCTGGCGACCGATGACCCCCGACAGCGTGCCGATCATCGACCGCAGTCCCACGATGGACAACGTGCTAATCGCTGCCGGCCACAACATGCTCGGCGTATCGATGTCTCCCGCCACCGGCAAACTCGTCGCCGAGATGCTCGGCGGAGCCGTACCACATCTCGACGCGAGCCGATATACGTTGGCCCGATTCGCGGCACGCGATCGGTAGAGGCAACGTAGCCATCACGCTCCTGCGTGATGAGCCTTCGAGACTGTGGCTACGAACGCTTCAAAACCCATTCGTCGTTCAAGCGTGAAAGGCTCGTCACGCGGAGCGATGACGGCTACGTTGTCTGGCCTCACGACGTCCCACACACAACAGGATGAACCACTCATGAACCAAGACCAATCACAGCGCGCGGCCGAGTTCTTGTGGAATGCCTGGAACGAAGAGCGGTATGTCGATGCGATTCCCGAAACATTTCGTCCGGGGACGCGAGCCGACGGCTATGAAATTCAACGCCGTGTCGGCACGACCTCTGGCCAAGCGACCGTCGGTTGGAAAATTGCCGCAACCAGCGTCGCTGGTCAGAAGCATCTGCAAGTGGATGGCCCGCTGGCCGGTCGGCTGCTGGCCAATCGAGTGCATCTCGACGGCACGCCGATTCGGCTGGGCAACAATCGGATGCGCGTTGCCGAAGCGGAGTTCGCGTTTCGTCTCGGCCACGACCTGCCGCCAAGGCCGCAGCCTTACGAACTCGCCGAGGTCATGGCCGCGATCGACACGCTGCATCCCGCCATCGAGATTCCCGACTCGCGCTACAACAACTTTTGCGTGGTCGGCTCTCCGCAACTCATTGCCGACAATGCGTGTGCTCATCACTTCGTGCTTGGTGTAGCGACGACCGCCGACTGGCGTTCGATCGACTTGCCATCGCACGCCGTGCGTTTGGAGTTGAACGGCACCCTCGCTCGCGAGGGAGTCGGAGCCAACGTGCTGGGCGATCCGCGACTCGCCATGACCTGGATCGCCAACGAGCTCCGCACCCACAACATCGGCCTCCGCGTGGGCGAAGTCATCACCACCGGCACGAGCGTGGTCCCCATCCCCATCGAACTCGGCAGCCACCTCCTCGCCGACTTCGGCCGCTTCGGAACTGTGGCCACGGAAGTGGTGTAAGTGGCTGGTAGAGATGTAGGGCAGGAGCCGACCCCACTTGGCTGACTTCAAATAATACCCCAATGGGATAGCTCAACCTTCACGGCGTCAACGTACATCCAGCAATCGCCACGATCGAGGAGTTGGCCACGGTGAGCGACATCATTTCGACGCTCCACACCAACACCGATTAGGGCGAAATCCTGCCACGGAAGAACCTTCTCACTCTTCCTGAGTAACTCGCCGAGGAAAATACTCTTGCATGTGAAGTGGCCTTCATCAGCGAGTTGCTTGAGCGCATCGTTCAGTACGGCATACGCGTGGACGAACGGCAGGTTGTGAGCAGCGTTGGCGAGCATAAAGGGGAAAGTGCCGCCGAGAACGCCCACGGAGGCGAATGCGCTCACCTGCAATCTTGAGCGAAGGGCCTCAACTCCGTCCCAGCCTTGTTGTATCTCGGTCAACGCGGTCGCGTCTCGAATCACCGCTACTCTCCCATATCCGCCAACAGCGAAGTTATCCGCGCGTCCTTTGATACTGGCGGCGCTCAACGCCGTTGAGTGAATGCTGAATGAAATTATCGGCGGAGAGACGGTCTGCCAAGCATGCTGCGAGCGACTTAGGTAAGGCAGATTGGTGTCTCAGGGTTAGTGATCTCAAACCACTGAATCCGCTGGTTACCGGCATCGGAGAGAAAGAGATGGTGAGACTGTCGCGGGATCAATCTACGGCCGCTTACGCCAACTCGGTGATCCGTTCGGAGTCGTCGAGGAGGTGCATCGGTCGGCCGCTGGGGTGGCGGTAGGTGGATTGGTCGGGGTCGATGCCCAGGAAATGATAGAGCGTGGCGAAGACGTTCTGTGGCGTGTACGCCTTGCTCGTCGGTCGTTCGGCGCGGGCATCGGTTTGGCCGATGACCTGTCCCGTGCGGAAACCGCCTCCGGAAAAGAGAGCGAAGCCAGCTCGCGGCCAGTGGTCACGTCCGCCGGCGAAGTTGATGCGGGGGGTGCGGCCAAATTCGCCCCACACGACGACGGCCACGTCTTTTTCGAGGCCGCGCTGATAGAGGTCTGTGATCAGCGCGTAGATCGACCGGTCATACACGGGGAGCTTCTCACGCAGTCGTTCGAAGACGTTGCCTTCGGGCGAGGCGGCGTTGACTTTGCCGTGATCGTCCCAGCCGCCTTCTGTCAGCGTGATGAACGGCACGCCTGCCTCGGCCAGCCGCCGAGCGAGCAAAAACCGCGAGGCATGCCAAGTGTGGCCGGCTTGGTAATACAGTTTGAATTTCGTGTCAGAGCCGTAGAACGCTCGCGTCTCTGAAGACTCTTCTTCGATATCGAAAGCCTTGCGCACGGCGGGCGAAGTCAGCATATCGACGGCCTTCGCGTTGTAGTAATCGACCGCCTCCAACTGGTTCGTGGCATCCAGATCGCGGCGCAGTTGGTCGAATGTGCGACGCAACGACTGACGGTCGCCGAAGCGGCTCAGCCCGACTTCTTTCTTCAACTCCAGATTTCCGACAACCTCCCCCTTCGGCTCGAACGGAGCATGCGCCGGGCCGAGGTACATCGGCACTTCCGCCGCTGCGACGTTGTAGAAGTCGCTCCCTCCGAGACTGATGTAGTTCGGCAACAGTGAACGCTCGCCGCTGCGCAACTTGCTGATGATCGAGCCGACCGCCGGACGAATGGGCGGCGACAGGAATGGCGCATTCGGAGCGGCCGGGAAGGCCGTGTAAACCTCTTGCATCTGATGGTCCCCCTGCTTGAACGTCAGGTTGCGGACCACGGCGAGCTTGTCGGCGATCTGTGTCTGCAATGGCATGTGCTCGCAGATGTCGATGCCGGGAACATTCGTGGAGATCGGCCGGAACTCGCCCCGATATTCAGCGGGAGCGTCCGGCTTCATGTCATACATGTCGATGTGACTGGG
>CAZILR010000282.1:0-6870 GCA_964539995.1 uncultured Planctomyces sp. | reverse complement strand
GGTCGCGGAAGGATCGCTCGAACAAATAGACGGCGAGCAGCAGCCAGAAGCAGAGTGGGACATCGGTCAGCGCGCTGCGGCTGAAGGCGATGTGGAAGTCGCTGAGGCTCAGCAGTGTCGCGGCGGCGATGCCGGAGAGCGGGCCGAACCATTGGCGGCCGACCCACCAGATCAGCGGGATTGTCAGCGTGCCGAACAGCAGCGACGGCAGCATCGGGGCGATGCCTTTGTCGCCGAAGAGGATGATCGACCACTCGATCAACGCGGGGACGAGCGACGGGGCATAGAGGTGGCGGTCGGGGTAACGGTAGTCTTGGTCTGGGAACAAGAGGTTTGAGGCATAGACGCCCTCGTCAAAGTGCTCGATGGTCATGGCCGAGGGGAATGCGAAGCGGACGGCGGCTCCGAGGAGCGTGATGGCGACGACGGCCCACAGTTCGTAGCGCGAGTTCGGTTGCTCGCGCGGATCGCTGGCTGGTTCGGGTTGGGAAGCGACGGCGTTCAAAAGGCAGCTTTCGGAGATGACGGCTTTGTTTGATGAGTAGGCTGGCAGCGTGTCGTCGGCCGGTCAACGACCAATCCGGCATAGGACGAACAGGACCGATGGGGCGAATAAGTCCGATGAGTCCCATCCATCCTATTTGAACGACGTTCAACGGAGTCGCTTCTGGCGAGCCGAATTTCAGGCATCATTTGCACGGGCCGTACAGTCGCCGCAGATTTGCGGTCTTTCGCAACTTGCCAAGGTTCTGATTGTGTGGCATGTATTGATACCGACAGTTTTACGCAGCTTGCCATGTTTGCGGGTGGATTGACTCGGTCGTGTGGCATGGCGTCCAGCGGACATGCCGCTCGCAGCGATTCGCTGATCGAAGAAATCAAAGGACTTAAAGGACATCGCCTTGGTATGCCGAAAATGATGTCCAGACAGTTGGCGACGGAACGATTCACCGAGCCGCGGGAAGCGATTGTCCTGCGGTTCCTGAAACAAACGCCGACACAAGGGGGGCTAGTCGCTTTGGGATTTTGTGCTTGCGTGCAAACGCGAGCCTCATGATCCCGCCGCGACCAGCCGTAGGCGATTACGGGCTGGTAGCGCGAGCTGCTTTTCCCCCTCGATGTCGTAAGGGAGTTTTCAGCAGGATCGGAACGGAGTCAGAACCAGATTCTGCGTTCAGTCGTACTGGCGGTGGCGGAGCCATCTCCACTGGAACAAAACCCTGAGACAGACCCAACCCAAACTGGCGATGGTTCTCAAGTAGGACCCGAAGGCTACGAGAGCCACCATTGCATCGGGGGGTGCCGGAGTGGAAGAGATCGAATTCCACACGGTACAGAGTATGTGATTGGAGCCCGCGATGAAGACGATCTTCACTACTGGTCAGGTAGCAAAGATCTGCAAAGTAGCACCCCGCACGGTGAGCAAGTGGTTTGATTCGGGACGCCTTCGCGGCTACCGAATTCCCGGCTCCCAGGACCGACGCATTCCTCGCGAACATCTGATTCGCTTCCTCAAAGAGCATGGTATGCCTTTGGGAGAGCTGGAAGATGAAGCGATGGGCAAGGTCTTGATTGTCGGCACCGACCCCGTGATCCGCGGCAGCCTGAACGAGATGATGGGCTCAGATGAGTTCAAACTCGAAACGGCTCAGAGTGGATTCGAGGCCGGCATCCAGGCGGAAAGCCTGCACCCTGATTGCGTCGTCATCGACTTCGCAATGGGCCGCAGCGACGCCTTGATGATTGCTGGCAACCTGCGGAAGAATCCGGAGTACGCCGAGACGGTCTTGATTGGCCTGCTCAGCGATGAAGACAACGCCAGCGGTTTTGACCGCACGATCTTCAACGAAACGTTCCGCAAGCCATTTGACGTGGCCCTGTTGGCGGAGCGCGTTCGGACTCTGGTGGGTCGCAAGAAGCAACTCGCTTAATCAACTTCGCAGATGTCAGAGGAACCCACCGCCGGAGCTAAGTGTTAGGCGCCAAGGAAGGCTCCGCGGCAGTCGGTTCCCAGACAAAGTAGCCTGATCAGCGCGAAAGCGAAAAGAACTCGGCCGGAAACGGCCGAGTTTTTTTGTTGCGCGGTCAAGAATTTGAAGGCTCGTCGTTCTTTCGCTGGAGCGACTTGGCGAGGTTTTCGCGTCCGAGTGCTCGGTGAGCCGCCGCGAGGAGCTTGCGACGATGTGGGTCGGCTTCGGATTGATCATCACGCACGGTGCGATGGCGTGTTTGACGGAGAACTCGCAGTGCTGTCGCGGGGTGATAGAACACAAGCAAGTCGATGGCGCGCTCGGCCAAGCCGTAGAATTGACGATTCTGACGGAAGGATCGCACGAGCCATTCGTGGGCATGGCGGCCGACGATTCGTGCGGCGAACTCGTGGGCGTTGGCCTGATTCGCGAACCCGGCCGCCTGGAGCAATGTGGCTGGCAGGAATCGTGACTCGAATTGGTCGAGCAGTGGCAACAGCGTCTTGATCAACGCCGGATGCTGCGACATCTCCGGAAGTTCGAGAACCAATGCGAGCGTGGTCTCGTTCAATCCGTGCGGAGCGAGCGTTTCGGTGAGGATCGACGCCAGATTCTCCACTGTGGCGGATTGCATGGCGGCTCGGAGTGCCGAGCCTTCGCTGGTGAGTGACAGGCCGAGGTCGCATGCACCGTCGTCGTACCAGCGCGGTGTCAGCAGCGGCGAGACTTGATCGTGTTGCGAGACGATGGTTCGCATCTGAGCGGCCAGTTCCGCAGCGATCGTGGCGACGTGTTCCCGAAAGGGGAACTCAGAGTCATGGCAATACGGATGAAACGTCAGAATCGTCCCCCCATTGCCGAGAATCAGCAGGCAACGACCGACAACATTGTGCTGTTCATCGCGAGCGAACAGCACGCGCTTGTTGACATCGACCGTGTTCGTCACGGCCGAAAAGAAGTTGAACCCGTCGGGACTGAGGCACGTTCGGAAGTAGTAGCCCATCAGCAGGCACTCGACGTCGTCTTCCTCGAATGCGATCGTGATCGTGCGGCCGTTCGGATGCGTGACGACTCGCGGCGGCGAGGGGGTGAGCCACGGATCGACGTCCAGGTCACGCTCGCGCAGACGGTCCAGGAACCGCTGATTGTGCGGTTCGGCATCCGAGTCCCACGGTTGATTTCCCCAGTGCCGCCGCAGCAACCGCAGTCCGAATTCGCGAAATGGCTCCGGCAACTGGATGATTCCAGAGACGAGTTCCAGGTAGCGAGGTGTCGCAAGCTGTTCGGCGATTTGCTGAAAGCCGGCGCGAGCGCAAAACGTCGCGGCGAGGTCCGCTTCGAGGACTTGTCGATACGAATTGAGCACGGCGCGTTCGGTCGCCTCTTGCAGTTTCTGTCCGAGTCGCAGCGCCGTCTCTTCGGAAACGGGTGTTGGCGAATGCCGTCGCTGACGCAGATTAACCAGCCGCTTTTCCAAATGGTCGCGCGGCGCTGCCGTAGACCGGACGCCTGCGTCCGGTCGCTCGTCAGTTCGGACGTAGGCGTCCGAACTACGGAGTCGCTGTTCGATCGCCGTGATTTCGCGATCCAATTTGTCGGGGCTTGGAAAATGATGCTCCAGAATTTCCTCAGCCTGCGCGAACGCGTTCGGTGAGACGGCCGCCAACAGGTTGACCGCGTTTTGCAAAGATGTCGGCAACGCACTGGCCCAATCCGGAACCGGCGGATTCAGCGGCTTCGTGATCGGCGATCGAGTCACTTTCAAATCGCGCAGCAACGACAACCGAGTCGCTGTGATCGTCAGCGGCGAGACTTCGTCCCGGCAAAGCATGTGCGGAACCAGCGTTGGCCAACCGGCGTCGCACAGACAACGATGCAGCGCGACGACTCGGTCGGACATCCGCCACTCGTCGGAGCTGATGGCATGACAGCGGTCACAAAGTGTCCCGAACATTTTCGGTTCCACTTCCAGGGCGGACGCGGATGCCAACTCCCACGTTCCAAACGAACTAAAATTGAACTGCTCCGTTTGCAGGGCTTCCGAATATCGTCGGCAAACGGTCGCCACATCGGGTGCAGCCAAGAGAAGCGCAATCAGCGATTCGTGATGATCGTCGTTGTACTCCGGCAACTCGGCCACTCGTTCGATGACCTCAAACAAGTCGCCCCAGCGTTTGAGTGGCAATCCTTCGGAGACCATCTCGTCCAGCAGTGAGCACCAATAGTCTTTCCCGATCACCACTTTCTTCATGACTGTTTGCCACGGCGCGAATCGCCACGGCTGGTGCCGATGTTTTCGGAAGAAGTCCGTCAGCATTTCCAGATAGCGAACGCCACGACTTTCAGGCTTGCGGTCTTGAATCAATCTCGAGATTTCAACCAGCGTGGTCTCGCGCAAATTCCAGGCATTCCGATCCAGCTTCGAGCCGGCTGCGAGAGCCTCCCATCTGAGCTGAACCGCATCGATGGTCTCATCCAAAGCGGTAAAAAGACGCTGTGACGCTTCACCGCTGACAAAGCAGATCTCTTCCTGAAGACGCTGCAACGGCAACGGTGCCGGGGTGATGTCCCGCAACGGCTGCAGCGCCGCAACGAGCGTCTCTTTCTGGAAGCCGAATTCCCATTTGGAGAGATACGGCGCTTGTTGCCGCAGTCCCCGAATCGCCGCCGAACATTCGCGATCGAGTCGTGACCACGCCGAGTGCCAATCGTCGATCAACCGCACGTCCAGAAAGCACGCGGCCAAACGAGCCGCTCGTCGCCGAATCATCCGGCCTTGAGCCGTGATCGCTCGCACGAACGCGACCACTTGCGAAGCGAACGTGGCTGCGGGCCGATCGGGAAACGCGGGTGGGTTGTTCGCGTCGCGCCATGCTCTCAACCAGGCGATCAAGCCATCGACATGAACGTCGAACTCCTGAATGGGAACTGTGAAACATCGCGAGTCGCCAAGGATCGCCGGAAGCCACCGCCAATCGTCGTCGTTCTCAAGAGCCAGTTCGCCCAACAAAAATCCATCGAGTAGTCCCTGTTCCGAGTCAACAAGCTCCAGAAACCGGCTGAGCCACTCCGCGTTTTGAGCCAGCCACGCCAGCCACTCGTCACGCCGCGCGTGATTCGTCGCGAATGACCAGACCACCCCGCTCGCGATCGGTGCGAGAGCCGGATTCGCCGCCATCCAATGGTCGAGCGATCCGATGACTGGCAATCGAAGTGCCCGAAGGTCGATCGGCCAACAGGCTGGCTGCCGCAGATCGCGCCCCTCGTGAACGGCTGCTTTCAAACAGTCCAACACCGACGTCATGCGCTGCCGCCAGGCCTCGACGTTGCCGACCAGTTTCGGCATCGCTTTGGGAAATCGGTTGACCAATTTCGTCAATGTGAACTGCGTGTGGGTGAGCCGCTCGCGGTCCACTCGCAGCCTCTGAGGCAACGCCTCACCCAGTTTCGGCCTCGGCTGCCAATCCACAAAGCCTGGCCCCTGCGCGACGGGAAATCCCTCCAGCCAATCCACGTCGGATTTCAAATACATCCGCGCGCGAGTGACTCCCGTCCGCTCAGAGAATTCCCGCCGCCGCTCTGGTTGCATGGGTCAATCCCGCCTTGAGCCGCTTGTCCAATAGTCGCATGACGCTCCGTGTCGCTGCCAGCTCACAGTCCAGTTTCCACAAGCTGGCACTTTGTGGCCACGATTTTTGTCCGCATCGACGAGCCGCTCAACCATCCGATCCACGAATCCCAGTTCCGTGCTACCGACGGTCACGGCTACACGACTCAGTACTGACTGCTAAACTTCCCTCGGCCCCAAGCTGAAGGGAGTTGCTCATGGTTGCCGCATCACAAACGACTGACGAACAGATTTCCGCGCTCACGGCTCACACTTGGAGTCCGCAGCCCGCGCCCGCGAAGTGGGTGCAGGGTGTACTTGAAGAGGCTCTGCAGAGAAGTTCTTTTCTCGCGAGTCTCCGCCGCCGAATGTTCGAGCAAACAGGGACGAGGCTGCTTGACTGGATCGATCACTTCGCTTTGCCCGTGGACGACGCGGCCTTGGCGGAGTTGAACCAGGTTGGCTACGAGCCGGACACGGCCGTTCCGAAAGTCCGAGCCTGGAAGCATTCGCTCGGCCTGTTTCCACGAGTCCGCATCCATGTGGGCAAATCTCGGCAGGTTGTTCTGAAAGTGGAGGCGGTCGCCGATTTCCTCGCGGCACAGAACCTCGACGACGTGGCCATTCAAGGCGCGTCTCTCGCGAATGTTCGCCGGGCGCGAGTCGCTCATGAAAACGGCATCGAGGTGTGGGTGTTGGAGCGGCACGGTTCGCTGGCTTTCGAGCCAGCTCTCGACAAAGTGGTTCCGCTCGCAGCGATCGCGAAGCACTCGGAAGCGTTTCAACAGCGGCGACGTGAGTTCGACGATGCTGCCGACGGGTTCGCCCTCGCCGGCCAACTTGCGGACGCGGCAATTGCCGAGCTTGGCCGGGACCGAGCGTGCGAATTGTTCTTCGCCGCCGAGCGAGATTACTGGCAGCGGCGCAATCGAGCGGGGCAAATTCAGCGAGCACGACAAGAGACGCTCGGCCTCGGCTGGGCGAATCACGATCATCACACCTACCGGTCGAGCCGCGAGCAGTTCGCTCGGCTGATCGCGTTCCTTGAAAAGCTGGGCTTTCAACTTCGCGAGCGATTTTACGCCGGACGCGAGGCGGGTTGGGGAGCACAGGTCATCGAGCATCCCGTGACCGGTGTGACGATCTTCGCGGACGTGGATCTGTCACCCGAAGAAGTCTCGCAGGACTTCTCGCACGATCCGCTGCCTCCGCGTGAGGAACTCGGCACCGTCGGCTTGTGGTGCGAACTGCACGGCGAGGCGTTCTTGCAAGCGGGCATGCACCACCTGGAGT
>CAZILR010000281.1:4116-6872 GCA_964539995.1 uncultured Planctomyces sp. | reverse complement strand
CCGGCCGGCGCGAGCACTTCGACGACTCCCGGTGCGACTTCGGCTCCGGGCTTGTTGTAGTCGCCTCGCCGAAGGATTTTTGTCGGCGCGGGTTTGTCGTCGAGATCGGCGAGGCCGCGCAGACGTGTCATCGTTTTCTTGAGAGCTTGCTCGGCTGCGATGGCGGCTTTCAGCTTCACGCTGTCGTCACGGTACTCGTCGAAGTTCTTGGCGAGATCGGCTTCGCTGAGCGAGACACTCGCGACGCCGTGTTGTTCGATGAGTTGTTTCTGTTCCGCGTTGCGTTTGGCCGGTTCGACGGTCAGGGCGGCGATCAGCTTGTCGAGGGACGCGACATCGGCCATCAGCTTTCTGCCATCAGCCAACGGCCGGACAAGTCGGCGGCGGAATCGCAGCGTCAGATCGTTGAGCGATGCTGTCAGTGCGGCGATGCGGGCGTCGGCTTGTTGGTTGTGAGCGTTGATGCGGGCTTCCTCGGCCTCGGTTGCGAGTGAGATGCCGCGCACCTCGGACGGCTGCCAGCGAGCGGGATCGAGCGCACCGCCGAAGACCGCTTGCAGCGAGTAGTAGTCGCGTTGCGAGATGGGATCAAACTTGTGTGTGTGGCAGCGAGCACAATGCACGGTCAGGCCGAGGAATGTCGTGCCGACGATCTGCATCGTGTCGGCGAGGACTTGATGGACTTCGTTCGGTTCGATGTAGCCGGGATAGGTTGGGTCGAGTGATGTCCGCATGAAGCCGGTTGCTGCGAGATGATCGGCCACTTCGGGCGTGATCTCATCCGCTCGTCGCCAGTCGGACAATTCGTCGCCAGCAAGTTGATGCGTCACGAACTGGTCATACGGCAGATCGTTGTTGATCGCGCGAATGACCCAATCGCGATACCGCCACGCCTCCGGCCGCAGCCGATCGGCCGCGAGATATCCGTCGGAATCGGCGTAGCCCGCGATGTCGAGCCACTGCCGCCCCCACCGCTCGCCGAATCGCGGCGACGCGAGCAACCGATCGACAACTCGTTCGTAAGCATCGGGCGAATCGTCCGCGAGGAAATCGTCGAGTTCTTCGATCGTTGGCGGCAGGCCGAGCAGATCGAATGTCACTCGACGCAGCAACGCTGACTTCGAGGCTTCGGAGTTGAACGACAATCCCTTTTCAGACAGCTTCGCGAGTAGAAAGGAGTCGATGGGATTTTCGATTTTTGATTTTTGATATTCGATTTTTGGAACGGCTCGCTTCACCGGCGGCTGAAAGGCCCAGAACGCGCGGTCCTCGTCGGAGAGTCGGCTGGCTTGTTCGGCCTCGTCGATGGGAGCTTCTTTTTCGGCGACGGTCTTCGCTCCGCTGGTGACCCAGCGGCGGAGCAATGCTTTTTGTTTGTCGTCGAGCCGCCCTTCGTCCTTGGGGGGCATCTCGTCAGCGTCGATCTTCTGGATGAGTAGACTTTCGTCCGGCTTGGCTTCGACGAGTCCCGCGCCGCTGTCGCCTCCTTTGAGAATCAAAAACCTCCGCCGCAGATCAAGTCCCGCTTCGAGCTTGCCGTCGCCGTGACACTTCAGGCAGCGGGCTTCCAGGATCGGCGCGATGTCGGTTTCAAACTTCGGAACGGACGTTTCGTCGCCGACGGATTGCCGAACAGGAAACACGCCCAGCAGCACGATCAGCCACGAAAGCCACTCACGCATCGTCATCGCCTTAATCCTCAGAGAACAGCGATCAGCCAACGACATCAGTTTGGCTGGAGCCGCCTTGCAGCGGAAGCGCAAAGCCAGGTTCACGGTCCGATCGCGAAGGTTGAGTCTCTTTGTGTTTTTTGTGTCGATCACAGCGACTCGGCCGTGGCGTCCGTCTCATACGACCAGCCGCATGCCGGACACGTCGCATCGGATTCGGCCATGATCGCATCGCAGGCCAAACAGCGAGTTGTTTCGATTTGCTCTGGCTCCGCAATCGCGCCAGGAAGCAGGAGGTATCCGGCGATGCCCAGAAAGCCTGCCGTCAAAGCGGTCGCGGTCTCGCGAGGCGTCAATTCGAGTTTGGAGTGTTCGCTGTGATCCGTCTGCTCGATGATCGTTCTCGCTGCGGAGAGCTGCGATTCCTCGACCATCAGGCGCGGAGCGGACGACCAACCGCAAGGGACATCTCCGATCGCGCCTTGCAACGCTTCGTTCTCGATCATGACTCGAATTCCGGCCTCTTCCAGAGCCATTCGCAAGGCATGCGCCTGGACCGGGTGCGCAGCTCGGTAGGCTTCAACGAATTTGAGATCGGTGATCGGCATGGGAATCTCCCCGATTAGCGCAGTTCGCTCATCAGTGCCAGCGTATTGCCGTCGAGGTCGCGAAAGAAGGCCATCCAGAGTTCGTGGTCCGGCATCTTGGCGATGAGATGTGGTGGCGCGATGAACTCGACACCGCGAGCGGTCAGCGTTTGGTGTGTCTCGCGAAGGTCAGAGATTTTGAAGTACAGGATCGAGCTGGGATGATCGAACTCTGGCTTCTCCGGTAGACCGAGCATCAGCCGCACTCCGTCGCAATCGAAGAAGGCCATCTTCGGCATCTCGAAGAGCAACCGCAGGCCGAGCGAGTCGCGATAGAACGCGACCGCTTTCGGAACGTCATGCACGATGATTGCGATTTGACCGATCTGGCTTTGGCTGAGGTCGGACATGTTGCCTCCGGTGATGACGTAGCGGGATTGTAGGGTGGGTCGAGTCAAAGAGACCCACCCCGCCGGGGGGGCGGTGGTGGGGGGGGGTT
>CAZILR010000281.1:0-4106 GCA_964539995.1 uncultured Planctomyces sp. | reverse complement strand
GACACCCACCAGGCCGGGCGGCGTTGGGGGGGTCTCGATGACTCGACCGCACCCTACGGCTTTGATCGAGCGATGAGTTTCGGGCAGCCGATGGTCAGCTTATGCTGCCGACACTTGGCCGTTGAGTGTGCCGAGCGGAATTTCATTTTCTCAGGAGAATTGCATCATGAAGTTGAACCAACTGTCCGCGTGGGGAATCGTGCTGAGCGTGTTGCTGGCGGTTGTCGCCCTGCGGTCGAACGCCACCGTTGGTCAGGAGCAGAAAATGCCGGGAGTCTATGAACTGCGAACTTACACGACGCTCGAAGGCCGCTTGCCGAACCTGAATGCTCGGTTCAAAAATCACACGATGAAGCTGTTCGAGAAGCACGGCATGAAGAACGTCATGTACTGGACGCCGACCGACGAGAAGACCGCGAACAACACGCTGATCTATGTGATCTGGCACGCCAGCCCGGAAGCGGCGAAGAAGTCCTGGGACGGATTCCGCGCCGACCCCGAATGGCACAAGGCTCGTGATGAATCCGAGAAGGACGGCAAGATCGTCGCGAAGGTCGAGTCGGTTTACATGAAGGCGACGGATTACTCGCCGAAGCCGTGATTGTATCCGTAACTTGGACGCCCTCGTCCGAGCGGGTCGGACGAGGGCGTCCAACCTACAGCTCCGCCACGAAGTGAATCTGCCGTGCGATCTCGCGAAAGCCGAGCGACGTGTAGAGGTGGTTGCCGATCGCGTTTTGCTCCAGCGTTTCGATCTTGGCGTGCGTCAGGCCGCAGTCACGAAAATGTTGCAGGGCGTATTCAATCAGTGTGCGTCCCAAGCCTTGGCCACGGCAGTCGGCCTCCAGCGCGATGTTCGGGATGTGGCCGATCCCCGCCTCGCGGTCCTGCCACGTCGTGATACAGCCGACGATGCGGCCGTCGATCTCCGCCACGAAGATTCCTTCGGGGTCGCGAGCCGCGTCCTCGTCGAGGTGCCGAGCCTTGCGCCACTGCCAGTCGTGTCCGTGGATTGGTCCAAAGAGTTTTTGCATCCCTTGGTCAATCGACACGCCATCGAACGCCGCGACGGTGATTCGCTTCAAGGTCGGTAAATCGGAACTGCGGAAGGGACGGATGAGCATAGTGTGGTTCGGCCCGTTGTCCGTTGTTTGCTGAACGGCATAGCCTATCATTCTCGCCGAGAAGATCGCAGCCACGGACGATGGACTACCGCATGATCGATGTTGCCCGCTTGAGCGCGGAATCGTTTGACGATGCACGCTACGACCTGCCCGACGGTGGGCAGTGGGTCGAATTAGTGCGTGGCCGCGTCGAAACTCTGAGCCCGCCGGAAGAAGAGCACCGCGTCACCGTTTTGAATTTGTCGAAGGCGTTGGCGGATTATTTGAATGAACATCGCGAAGGCTACCCCTGCTTTGAATTGGGGTTGATTGTCAGCCGCGATCCCGACACGGTGCGATTTCCAGCGATCAGCTATTTTCTGGGAGGCGAGTTGTTCGCCGAGACCGACAAGGCCATCACCGACACTCGGCCGGCCCTGGTGATTGAAGTGATGTCGTCGAACGATCGTCGGCGCTCGTTGAACGACCGCGTCTTTGAGTACACGAATTGGGGTGTGGAAGTCTTGTGGGTCGTCGATCCGATCGACAAGGCCGTGCATACGCTTCGCCCTGGCTACGCGAACAAAGTCGCTCGCGAAGACGAGACGCTCACCGGCAGTCTGTCGTGGCGACACAAGGCGACTGCGCAGCCGATCCTGCCCGACTTTCGGATTGCTGTGTCTGAGATCTTCACGCCACCGGCCTACTGGAAGGCCCCGTAACCGCAAGCCGCAATTTCGTGGATGCTCAGATATTCCGAAGGTGATTTAAGGCTGCGCGGCCAACGACGCGGACAAGCCCGCGCACAGTCCTCGGAAGACGGCAACCTTCTCGGTGGGGGACAGCAAGCTGGGGCGATACTTCTTCCAAACCGGCTCAGCGGCGGCGGGATCTTTGGCGACGATCGCGGCGAGCATTTCGTAACCTTCCTCGCGCCAAAGCATGTCTTTGGATCCCGCGATGAGATCGAACGCCTTTTCCGTCTTGCCCGCTTTGGCGAGTCGGCTGGCCAATCGCAACTCCCAGAGTAGCGGCCAATCGGTGTCTTCCGTTGAGACTTTCTCACCTTCGGCTTTTGCCGGTTGATAGGCTCCAAGCTTTTGAGCGATGCGATTCACGTCTCCTTTTTCGGCGGCATCGGCAGTCTCACGTTCCAGCGCGTCGCGAGCGTCCGTCAATTCGCCAGTGGTGACGGCGTTCTCGCACTGCCGGGCTTGATCGATCTCTCCCGCCGCTCGCAACCGTTGGCCGAGCCGAACGGATAGGTTGGTTTTGAGGAACTCCTCACGAGCTTCTGGGGGAGTGCTCTCGCTGCTGCGAGCGGTCGCTTCGTTCCAGACGGCATCCACCAAGGGCCAATCGACAGCGGCCTTCAGGATTTCCGTTTGCAGCGCGAACCGCGCGTTCGCGGCGTTGAACATCGCGAGACATTTCGCCCGGTAAGTAGTCAAGGCTTGTTGCACCTTGTCGTCGGTTTTCAATGACAATGCCTTTTTCAGTTGCGCTTTTAAGCTGCTGACGTCTCGCGAGGGAGACGTGGCTTCAAACAGCCGGCCAGCGACCAACGGACTTGGAGCTTGTCCGCGCAGATGTTGCATCGCTGCGGCCAGCGATTCGGTCGCTGCGGCCGTTTGCCCCAGCAGCGTCTGTGCTCGCGCGACTTCCGCCGCGGCGATGGCGTTCAATTTCGCGGAGACCGCGTCGGCCAGGTCCAGTTTGAGCATCTCCTTCATTTCCGGGACGACGAAATCCTCTGGCGACGAAACGGTCTTCATCGCCGCCGCCGCGTTGGTCAACGCGCGAGTCGCCGCTTCCTTTTGTTTGATCATCAAACGGCTGGCAGCGACTCGTGCCCAAACTCGAGCCTGCGTGGCGGGTGATTCCTCGCGCACTGCGGCCGTGATCACGTCGTCTTTGCTCGCGACAGCAGAGTTGGGCGCGGCGACGACCGTGTCGCCCCAAGTCGCCCAGCATTCCGCTTTCGTTTCCGCGTCCGGACAGAGCTTCATCCACTCGCCCCCTTTGTCCGCATGACCGCGCATGACCAAGGTAATTGTCGCCACGACCCACGGCCGTGATTTCCACGGAACGATCGGCAGTGAAGTCGCTGCTTCGTCCAAATCGAACGATCGCGACAAGCCTGCACGTCGGGAAAGAGCCGCCAAAGTTCCGCTCGACCCCGACGGTAGCATGTTCTCATTCTTCATGAGACGTTGCGTGTCGCCGGCACGTCCACTGACGAAAAGCGCCGCCGCCAAGTCGGTCGTCGCATCGAACGTGAGTCGGCTGACCGCCGGCAGGTCAGACGCGGTCTTCAATGCGGCATCGAGCGCGGCCTTCGCTCCCTCGGCGTTGCCTGCGGAGAGTTCTCGCCATGCGATCTGTGTCAGCGGCGGAACCTGATGAAACGGAAGCTTCGGACTCAAATTGAGCAACTGATCGATGTTTTCTTTCGCGGCTTTTAGGTCGCCGGCTTCGATGTAAGCCTCCGCCGTCAGGCGTCGGCAAAAATGCTTGCTGCGATTTTTGTCCGAGGTTTGAGACAACGTGACGAGGATCGGCAGAATCGCCGCTCGCAATTCTTCGCCGCGCGGCTTGGCATTGGCTTGCGCGATCTTTTGGTCGTCCGCTTTCGTCTTGTTTGCGTCAGTCGTGTTCGTGATCGGCAATTGGCCGCTGGTCGTGGGAGGAGGCGCGGGGGCAAGTTTGATCCCGGCCGGCTCATTGAACACGAAGTACCACAGGCTTCCGCCTGCCAAGATCAGCGTGCTGACCACCGTCAGGATCATCGCTGGCGAGGCTTTCGTCGATGGAGGAACGGCGACGGTCTTGATCGGTGCCGCCGGTGTCCGAGGATCAGCGGCGGCATTGGCGGTTCCGGATTTTGGAGCGGTGAAGATGGGGAGCGCACATTGTTCGTTGCAGCACTTCACCTCTTTGCCGGCCGCGTCCGCGCCGGCGAAACCCGGGGTCTCGCACATCGGGCAGACTAGCCGCACGGTC
>CAZILR010000280.1:0-6877 GCA_964539995.1 uncultured Planctomyces sp. | reverse complement strand
TCCGCATTCAGATCGCAGACAAACGCTTTTCCTTTTCTGATCAATGTTACTGCATGACTGTACATCGCATCAAAATAATCCGATGCGTAGAACAAACGGTCCTCAAAATTTCCGCCGAGCCATTTCACATCTTCGATAATGGAATCGACATATTCCTGCTCTTCTTTTGTGGGGTTCGTGTCATCGAGACCCCCCTTCGGGTACCTCCCGGTGGTGGGTCGCGATGCCTGGCCCCACCACTACGGCTATTTCTCTGTCCGCCACAACCAACGCAGCGATTCCGGCAGGATCGCCCCACCGTGCTTGCCGTTGTGGCCACCGTCGCCGAATTCAAATTTGTAGTCGTAGCCTTTGAACTTGAGCGACGCGGCCATTTCTTGATTCGCCAGCGGCCAACTGCCGTGCAGGTTGTCGAGATCACCCGAACCATCTTGCAGGAAGATTCGCAGCGGCTTGTTCTCGGTCTTGCGAATCACGGCCGGGATCACATGCCCGCCGCGAATGTTCGTGAAGCTGCCAACATGACTGAGCACTTTGCGGAACTGATCCGGTCGCTCCCAAGCGACGGTGAAGGCACAGATGCCTCCCGAACTGATGCCGCAGATCGCCCGCTGATTCGGATCGTCGGTCAGCTTGAGCTGATGCTCCCTCACGACCATCGGCAAAATTTCCTCCAGCAAGAACTTCGCGTACTGATCCCCCAGCGAGTCGTACTCAAAACTTCGATTCTTGCGCGACGGCTCGCCGGCCTTCGCCGCCGGGACTTCACCGGGACTCAGAAAGATGCCGACCGTCACCGGCATCTGCTTCTTGTGGATCAAATTGTCAAACACCACTGGCACGCGAAACTGACCCGTCTTGTTGACGTAGCTGCCGCCGTCCTGAAAGACCATCACCGCCGCCGGCGACGAACTGTCGTACTGCGCCGGGATGTAAACCCAATAGCTTCGCACCGTTCCCGGAAAGTTCTTCTCGCTCGTGTATTTTCCTTCGACGATCTTCCCCTGCGGGACACCCTCTTGAACCATCGAGTCCGGGCCAAGTTGATAATCGTCGGCCGCAACGACCAGTTGCGGTGAGTTCGCGAACAACACACAGGTGATTGCCAGCAGCATCCAACGCACCGTTTTCATGAGCGACTCCAAGTGGTGAGTTTCGAGATTTCATCAAAACGTCCACAGTGTGACATTCCGCGCATCGAGCAACAACTCGTGCGAACGTAGCCGCCGCCCTCCTGTGACATGACACCTGAAACTGCTCTCCTCACAACATGAATCGGGGGCGAGGTTGTTCACCGGAGGCGGCCAGAACGTCCTGGGCGGCTCTTGTTCGTTTCACAACCGACGTAACGCAGACGGCCTCATGAGGTGGCAACCGCTTCATGCGACGAGTTCGGCCGACGAACTTCTTCGCTTCAAACCGGCGAGGTTAGCACGACGGACATAGAACTTTTGTCACACCCGCCGCCCGGAGTACCGCCCTCAAAGCTTCTACGGGGGTGATGTTGCTCCTTCGCCTCATTCGTTGCCGAAACGCGGTGCGCAGTGACGGCTCAAGGACTTGCGGTGAAATACGGTGAGTCGCGTTGTTTTCCCGCAACGTCGTCTCCGAAGAGCCACTGCGAGTGGTCCGCAGTTCTGCGAGATTCTCGGCAGAATCTTTTCTGGCTGGCTGGCAATGACTTGCGCTTCGATTTGTGAGCGCGGGCGCAAAGATTTTGAACTGTAAAGATTCTTTGGCATTCAGCTCGCTTAACACCTCTCTCGTCAACGACGCCAAACCTCACCAAACAAAAACAACGACCGGCGTCGCTTACTACCAACCCAAAGGGAGAGAGAATCATGAAGAGCTTGTTCAACGATGAGAATGGTTTTGTGGTTTCCGCCGAACTGATCCTGGTCTCGACCATCGTGGTGCTGGGCCTGATCGTCGGACTGGTGGAAGTCCGCCAAGCGATCAGCGAAGAACTGGAAGACGTCGCCGCAGCCATCGGCAGCATGAATCAGAGCTACACCTACGCCGGGCTCAAGACCAACAAGTCTTGTCTCTCTGGCTCACGCTTCTTCGATGACCGCGACTTCTGCGACGGCCAGTTCGACATCGTCGGAACGCCGGCCATCGACGAAGACCACGACTACTAACCGAGAACGTCCAGCCGCCAAGCCTAGCCTCGGTGACTCGCTTCTCTCTGAGCCGTACTCTCTCAATGCGGCTCGCCTAGATTCTGAGAGTTCTCTCTCTCCGCCCTCACCGCATCGTGCGGTGGGGGTTTTTTGTTGCGCTCGCACTTGCTGAAATGCCGCTCCCGAACTCATTCCTGGGAGTACTTCGATGCAAATGCCGCCCGCGATTCCGCCCTTTGCCGTTTGGCTGTTGCTGTCCGTCGCGTCCGTGACGCCAATCTGCGCCGACGAACCGCCCGCTCGTCCGGTCAAGTTGATCTTCGATACCGACATGGGTAACGACATCGACGATGCGCTCGCGCTCGGTGTCATTCACGCGCTGCAAAGCCGAGGCGAATGTGAACTGCTCGCGGTCACGCTCAGCAAGGACAACGACTTCGCCGCGCCGTTCGTCGATCTCGTCAACACGTTTTACGGTCGCGGCCAGATTCCGCTGGGAGTCGTTCGGAATGGCAAGACACCGGAAGACAGCCGTTACCTGACTGAAACGGTCAAAGCCTCTGACAACGGCCACCCGCGATACCCGCGCAAATTGCAGTCCGGTAAGGATGCTCCCGAAGCAGTCGGGTTGCTCAGGCAGACGCTCGCGGCTCAGCCAGATCGGTCGGTCGTGCTGGTGGTCGTCGGTTTCTCGACGAACATCTTGCGGCTGTTGGACTCGCCCGCCGACAAGCATTCGCCGCTGTCAGGCAAGGAACTGGTGACTCAAAAGGTGCGGCTGCTGTCGATGATGGCCGGCATGTTCAGCGAGAAGAACCGTATCAAGGAATACAATGTCTGGATCGACTCGCCGGCCGCGAAGCGAGTCTTCGGCGAGTGGCCGACGCCACTCGTCGCCAGCGGATTCGAGATCGGCCAGGCGATCAAGTTTCCCGCAGCGAGCATCGAACGGGACTTCGGCTATGTGAAACATCATCCGCTCAAGCAGGCTTATGAGCTGTACCAGAAGATGCCGTATGACCGTGAAACTTGGGATTTGACCTCGGTGCTGTACGCCGTCCGGCCGGATCATGGTTACTTCGGACAATCACCCGCTGGCCGAATCAGCGTCGATGCTTTAGACGTGACGCAGTTCGACGTCGCCGACGGTGGCAACCAGCGTTTCCTGACCGTCAATGCGGAACAGATCGCGAGGGTGCGTGAGGCGCTCGTCCAGTTGGCGAGTCAGCCGTCGGCTGGTCGCTGAAATGTCTGGCGAAGGTTTGGCCGAAGCTGTCGGAAGTTTGGCCGAGCATTCATCAGGCTGACGAGCCAGTGAGCGGTTACACTCTGTCGCCCCATCGGAGCTTGAATCCCCATCGAGAATTGGCCGGACGTAGGCGTCCGGTCAACGGAATGTGCGACGCGAGGAATTCATCATGCCTGTAACCATCAACCGCGATTTTGGACGCCGTGACTTCTTGAGTGCCCTGGCCGCTGCGTCCAGTGCCGCACTCATCGGCGATCATCTTGGGTTCGCGGCTGATCCGGCGAAAGACTCCAAGAAGTCGAAGGAGCCGGTGCCGCTCAACAAGCAGGGGACGGTGCTGCTCGATGTGGATGGCAAGCGGTTGCTACTGAAATCGAAGATCTGTCTGCGCGAGGGTGTTCTCGAAATGTTTTGCTGCTTGAAGCAGACCAAGGAACACGAGTCGATCCTGTCGTTGGATTCCGAGGCCTATGTGGTTCACACCGGTCTGCTCGCGCTAGGTGCTAAGACCGGGTCGCCCGTGAAATTCCAGCCGGAGTATGTGCCGGCCAAGGGAACTCGGATTCGCATCTTCTGCCAGTGGACCGACAAGGATGGCAAGCCGCATCGCGAGCCGGCCGAGAAATGGGTCCGCAATTCCTCAAGACGATTCTTCGTCGAGCTGTTCGACGACAAGCCAGTCGGCTTGGAACTCAAAGAGGACTCCGAACTCAAGTGGGACGAGAAAAACAAAGAGCTGTACTGGTTCGGCCACATGACGGAGAAGCAACGGGACTCGTTCCTGGCGATGTCGAAGGACGCGAAGTATCGCAAGGCGATTCAAAAATTCTTCGACCGAACCCAACCGCGGCAACTTGACGCACCGTGGGTCTTCGCTGGCAGTGGCTTTTTCGTCGATGAAGCCAACGGCACGAAGTCGTATCTGGCCGAGGGTGGCGACCTGATCTGCGTCGCGAACTTTGCCTCCGCCATGCTGGACCTTGCCGTGCAAAGCTCCGCGACCGGCGAAAGCAACCTGATGTGGGAAGCTTGGTCCGATCGGATTCCGCCGGTCGGCACCGAGGTCTTGCTGGAACTCGTGCCGGAGTTCGATGAGAAGCCGGTGGACAAGTCGGCGAAGCCGGCAGAGAAATCGGGCAAGTCGAAGTAGCGTTTGGCGTTTCGCTTCGCCAAGTAGAGTTTGCCAACCGCGCTAGCGATCGAGCCTCGCATTCGCTGCCAGCCGCATCGCTGACAAACTTTCGCGATTGCAGCGGTTCCACAAGATGGCGGTGACCCGTCGTGGGATGCCAAATCCTCTCAACATCCGCGGCAGGCTCGTCGCGACGGATCGCCGGACGGCGGTAATTCCCATCACTGCGACGGCCGCATCGCGCCGATCTGTTCTTAGCTACGCCCCGTTCGGACGGACTCTGCGGGTTTCGGGATTCCTCACGTCTCTCTCGCTGACCGTGGAGTTCTGTCGATTCGGTGGCCTCAGTGGATTGAGGTTGCCGTTCGGTGGGTTCGTTCGGAATGCGCAAGGCCGCTCGTCGCATGAAATTCCTGTCTTGGTTCCTGGGACAGTCTCACTGGCTGACCAAACCCGCTCGCCAGCTTCCGCATGTTGCACGCCGGATGAGGCACTCGCCTCACCGCCACAACGTGCTGGGTTCGTTCGTGGTCTTCTTCACGCTCGGATACTTGTACGTCCACGCTCAACCAACGACGGCCGGGACGGACCCGATCCCGGTGAATGGCGGTGAAGCCATCGCGGACGTCGAGAAGGAATTCAACGGCCCCGACTCCGACGCGAAGTCGGCGACCGCCGTCGCCAATAACGACAAGCCGACGCTGACCGGCAAAGAGGCTCTTCAGGAATGCGATCGCATTCTGGGTGAAGCCGAAGCCAAACTCGAAAAGATTCCGGCCTACACGGCGACCTTCGTGAAGCAAGAACGGATCGGAGATGGGCTGACGGAGCTTCAGGTGATTCAACTGCGACTCTCCCACCAACCGAAACGGGTCTCCATGAAATGGGAAGGTGGCAAGGACGCTGGCCAACGAGTCATCTACGCCGAAGGGGAGAACGACGGAGACATGCTCGTCCGCAAACTTTCGGGCATCGAGGCTCGATTGGGAGTGATCTCGCTGAACCCCTCCGGGACGATGGCGATGAAACACTCGCGTCATCCCGTGACGGATGCAGGGATCCTCGAAATGACCCGCATCACTCGCAAGTTTCGCCAAGCGGATTTGAAGCTCGAATCAGGAGTCACCGCCAAACTGATGGACCATCAGAAGCTCAACGGTCGCGATTGCCAGTGCTTGGTGGTCGAGTACGCGAAGCCAGAGTTTGCTCCTGACGAAAAGAAGGAATACCGCAAGTCACTGGTCTATTTTGATTCGCAGAGCAAGCTGCCGATCTGCGTCCGCTGCTACGGCTGGCCGGAAAAAATCGCCGATGCCGACCCGCAGAAACTCGATCAAACCACGCTGCTGGAACTCTACGCGTTTAAGAACATCGACTTCGACGCACAGGTCCAGAACGACGACTTCAGCCGAGCTCGGCTGCAATAGCGAGCGGTTATCTGGTACTTCCGATGTTTCCCTTCTCCCTTTGGGAGAAGGTGGCCGAAGACCGGATGAGGGCCTCAACAACCATCGGCTCCCTCACTCCGATCCTCTCCCAAAGGGAGCGGGAGAAGAGTTGAGCCTCAGTCCACAGCACGGTTCGCTTTCTTCTCGTGCTCGCGGTTGTTTCAATGCCCCGCGTCAATTCTCGGCCGTATCCCAGACGGCCATAAGAAACCACGCGGAGCAACGAAGTACGCCGCATGATGACGACGCCGGTCGGACACGGAATGGTCGAGACGGACAGCCCCCAAGAAGGCGCGGGCTGCGAGTGGATCGTCGATGCCAGCGGCTGTTCGAGCGAACGACTGCGGTCACTGGAGTCTGTGCGAGCTGTTTGCGAGCGGGCCGTTCGAGAATTGGAATTGCAGGTCGTCGGACAACCACTGTGGCGACAGTTTCCTGATCCTGGCGGCGTGACCGGACTGTATTTGCTCAGCGAGTCGCATCTCGCTTGCCACACTTGGCCAGAGTTGGGCTTGGTGACGTTCAATTTATTCTCGTGCCGACGTCGCGGCGATTGGCCGTGGGAGACGCGGTTGTGTGAGATGCTTGGTGCGGAGTCCGTTTCGGTGCGCATCGCTGAACGTGGCGTCGTTGCGCTCTGTAGCCCAGGCCCTTGTGGCCTGGGTGATTCGTCGGATGAGATCAATCGACCGACCCACAAGGGGTCGGGCTACGGCCGGGAAGGAGCGACGGCATGAAGAAGCGAGTCGTTGCCTGCCCGGCGTGCGCTGCGCCCGTTGAGTTTCAGCTCAGCACGTCGCTGGTCACGGTGTGTGACTTCTGCCGCTCGGTCGTCGCCCGTGCCGACAAGAAGGTCGAAGACCACGGCAAAGTCGCGGACCTAGTCGAGACGAATTCGCCGATTCATCGTGGGCTGTCGGGAAAG
>CAZILR010000279.1:0-6890 GCA_964539995.1 uncultured Planctomyces sp. | reverse complement strand
CGCATCCAAGCGGAGCAGCCCTCGCCACGAAGGCCGGGATATTATCGGCAGAGCAGGGCGATGCCGAGCAAGTCAGACTGGTTTGGCCGCAAAAGTCGGAGCTTGCTTGACGGACGCTCGTGAATCTGAAACAAGCCGCCCGCAAGTCACTCGTGGAGAGGCCGAATCATGTCCCCGTCCGAAATTGCTCAGCGTCTGGAGTTCGCTCTCGCCGTCTCGCGAGAGGCGGCGAAGTTGATCCTTTCGTACTATCTGACGCCGGAATTAGTGATCGATCTGAAACGAGATCGCTCGCCAGTGACGGCCGCCGATCGCGGGGCCGAGGAGTTAATCCGCGACCGAATCGCGAAACGGTTCCCCGACGACGGAGTGTTCGGTGAGGAGTTTGGCGAGACCCCCGGCCGCAACGGAGTCCGCTGGCTGCTCGATCCAGTGGACGGCACGAAGGCGTTCATTCACGGCGTGCCGTTGTTTGGAACGCTGATCGGACTCGAAGCCGACGGCGAATTGCTGGCCGGAGTCTGCCGCTTACCGGCACTCAACGAGGTGATTTTCGGCGGCAAGGAACTCGGCGCGTGGTGGCAAATCGGCGAGGCGGCCCCGCGTCGCGCGCGAGTCTCCTCGGTCGATCGGCTGGAGGACGCGATGGTCTGCACGACCTCGTTCAACAACTGGCTGGTCGCCGGCAAGCAGTCCGCGTTCGACCGGATCAACTCCGTCGCGCGAGAAACTCGCGGCTGGAGCGACTGCTACGGCCACGCCCTCGTCATCACCGGCCGAGCCGACGCGATGCTCGACCCACTGCTGAATCCGTGGGACGCGGCAGCCCTCGTACCGATCCTTCGAGAGGCCGGCGGCCAGTTCTTCGATTGGACCGGTGCCGACACAATTCATGGGGGCAACGGCATCTCGGCGAACGGGCGATTGAAAGAGGCGGTGCAAGCCACCCTTCAACCGGCAGTCACGACTTCGCACTGATCGATTCTGAATGCTTGAATCCTCGCGAAGTATCGTCTCGCATCACGAACGCGGTCTTGCGTTCAGTGTGAGAATTAAGAGCCGACGTTCCCTCGTCCATAAAGCGACTACACATAAAATGTCTCTGTCAGTTGATTGACATTTCAACAGAAACAGGGACAAGATGTCATAATCATCTCTCAGCGTGTTCTCGTCGCTCAATCAACTTGAAGGGGATCATGGCGCTCGTTTCTGGATGGGGTCGATTTACGAGTCGAAGCTGGCGTTTGCACGCGACGAAGTCGCGTCGTTATCGACCGTCGGCTTATCAATGGGCAACAGTGAGCGTGGAACTCTTGGAAAGGCGGCAGACTCCCACGACACCACCAGCCGACATTGCCGCGGCATTTTCCAATTTCGTCACCGCGCTCAACACGGAAATCCCAACACACCAGCCTCAATACGACAGCGGGATTGAGGCCGCCTTGGACGGCATTTGGTCGAACGCGGGAAACGCCCTGTCAGATGCGAACACCGAACTCGATCTCACCGGCAGCAATTGGACGGACTTCACCGCGACAGTGCCGACGGGGATTCTGACCGACGTCAGTGCATTCTTGGGGAATACGGGAACGTACTTGGGAGGAATGAAAACTGATGTTCAAACGATGTTGTCGCCGGTGTCATTGTCTGGAGTCACGCTTCCCGCAACGATCGACTGGACAGAGGTCGGCGGCGTTTGGAATTTTTCAGGCGTTGATGAAATCATCTCGCCATTCGTTGGCCCCCCGGCTCTCCTCCTGGCTCGAACACGATCATCAATCATGCGAATGGAACGGTGAGAATTGACGAAAACGGAAACTTTGTGATCAACGGTCGCATTGAGAATCGCAATCGCACAACCAACGGTTCCGGCGAGTTGATTCAAGAGACTTATGGGTTAGTGGAAGCTGGCATGATTCAGATGCCGGGAGTTGCAGGTGGTCTAAATGGGCTTCGCTTAGACTACGTCCAAACAGATCTTCCTACCGAGACGTCGAGAATCACCAAGCGTTTTCTGTTTGAAGGCTCTCCGACAGATCCGTCCGGACCAACGCATATTCAGGCGACGATTGCTGTGCGATCAGATAATAAAGCGGTCGGACTGACCATCGACAAACCCGCATTTGGGCAGCCAGCGTATGCAGGATATATCCAAATCACCGGTGCCGATCACACGATCTCGCTCAGTGCCGCGCACAACCCGATTGACCCCTCACAAGACTTCGCACGGGGTTTGTTTTCTACTGACAAGCCCGTCGGAAGTGGGAGAGGTATATTTTCAGCCGTATTTGATTCTCAAAACAATCAAAAGTCTCTAACGACACAAGTGATGGTGCAGCAACCGGGCGCGCTATTTAAGCTACAGGCCCAGACCTCGGATGCTTACGGTGGGATGTACCGTGATTGGAACGTCGCCGGGAGCGCGATCTACCGTTTTGGTGCCTCACCCCTCGACATTTTCACGCAACTGGCCTACCAGAAAAGTCGTTCCGGCCTAAACGATTTCATGGCAACCGATACGTCGTTCGGCAGCCCGAATTACAGCTTGTCGTGGCGAAACCAAGGGTTCATCGTGATGCCTGATCCGAGCATTGAAGGTGGTTACGCCCGTGTGTATGCCGCGATTCCGATGCCGGCCGGTATGCTGCCACCACAGAGTCCAAACGCTTTTGGGTTCGGTAGGCGTGGTCCGTCAATTGTCATAGGCGTGACAAGCCCATTCGATCATCCAATCCACGATTTGAAATATTTTTTCGGTGTGGTGACACAGTGGTGAGGCCATTCTGATTGTCAGTCATGTAACGCAATTGGAGTACTCAAAATGGCATGGCGGCCATTTCTGTTGATCCTTGTCGTCGCTGTGTTTGTGGAGTTGGCTGACGACAGCGACTGCGCAGAGAAGAAACCACTTCGGCCGACCATTTCCGAGAGTGGCTATGACACTGAGTACCGTATCACGTCAAACGGCGACGTGATCACTTTGCCGGCGAGGCTGGGTGGGCGTAATTGCTCGTTCTGTTTTGAGACCGGCTTCACACGCTCCGCTTTCGTCCCCCCGTGGGATTCATTGCTTGGCCCTGCCCTTCGTGAAGACACTCTCGTTCAAATTTCCGCAGCGCCGACTGCATTTTCAGTCCACTTAGCGCCGCAATTCAGCGTTTGTTCTATGACGATTCCCGCTGGGACCGAGGCTTATGCCCTACAAGGACGGCTTGCCGATGTCCTTCGTTTGTTGGGATATCGAATCGATGGAATGCTTGGAATGAGTGTTCTGCGACATTGCGTGGTTCAGATCAATTTTGATCGCGGCACGTTGAAGTGGTTACGAACTTTTACGCCGACTGACGAGATTCCGATTCGTCTTTCGCAAGCGGCACCCTACCTGACTCCCGATGCGCTTGTCACTTTCCCCGGATTTGGTTTCGATCGGTTTACAATCGACACGGGCAACAGCGCGGCCAATGCGGCGTCGATCGAACATGATCTTTTTCAGAGACTCGAAAACGCAGGTTGGCTCTCGACCTTGGAGCAACGCATAGCCATCTGCGACACCTCGGCTTCAACGGCTCGGTTCGTGAAGGTCGGATATTTGAAGCGTGTTGCGGATGTCGACTCAATGCCTCTTCCGGAGTGTCTCTTCATGGATGCGGGCGAGGGCGGGGCCAACTCGCTCGGCATGGCCTTTCTCCGGCGGTTTAATCTGACGTTCGATTTTCCCAAAGGGGTTCTGTACCTCAAGCCCCGCCGTCACATGGACCAGCCGGATCGCGTCAATCTCAGCGGCCTCGTCGTGGTTCGGCCAGCCGAGGATGCGGTGGTGCATTTCGTCGTTCCCAAGAGCGCAGCCGACGATGCGGGTGTGAAAGCGAAAGACCTCCTGCTGCGAATCAACGGCAAGGAGGCACCGCGTCTCACTTGGTTTGAAATCCAACAAGAACTGAGCGGCTCCGGCGTGACGATCCCGCTCACGTTTCGCCGCGACTCACGCCAATTTGATGTAAAGTTCGCACTTCCCAAAATCACGCCACCGAAGCGAACCACCGTCGATCTCTCGAAAAAGAAGTTCCTGTCTGACGACGAGTGATGCCCCACGGCTTCGAGCCTGACCCGCGCACAGCACAGAGTGCATCGTCGCGGAGGCATGTAACGCCATTGACCCTCAAAAGTCAGCGGCCTAGACTCCGCCCGCATTGTTCATCAAACAGCGTTGGCGTCACGAGTTAGACAGCGGCAGGAGGCCGTTGTGGCTCGGCCGAATTGCGTTCAAGAGAACGCCACGAGGAACGAAACACCGATGCCTCGGCGCGTCGCCTCACCCAGGAGACAGGATGTCTGCCGTGCCGAGTGCCAAGTTTCGGCGGTCTCGCGGTGCGGGATGAGCCGGCCTCGGCCGACGGTGATCAGACCGTGCATCGGCCTCGAATTTTAGAAAGCGTGCGTGTTGCGTCTCGCGGAGCGAGGCGGTCACCCAAAGAGATCACACACAATGGATATTCTTGATACCGTCGGTGAAGTCTTCAGCATGGCGACCGGCAAGGTCGAACGCTTCGTCACGAAGCTGTTTGGCTCATCGAACGAACGCCGCGTGCGCGACATCGGGTTCATCCGAGAAAAGGACGGCTCGTCGATGATTCGGGTCGGCTCCGCGCTGGAGCGGATCAATCAGCTTGAGCCAGACTACGAACGGCTCTCCGACGCCGAACTGCGCGAGTCGGCCAGCAAATTCCGAGCACGTCTTGCCGACGGCCAGACGCTCGACGACCTCCTGCCGGATGCTTTCGCGGCGATGCGTGAGTCGAGCAAACGCTACCTCAAGATGCGGCACTACGACGTGCAGATGGTCGGCGGTTACATCCTGCACAAAGGGATGATCGCCGAAATGGTGACGGGCGAAGGCAAGACGCTCGTCTCGACTTTGCCGGCATTTCTCAATGGCTTGGCGGGCAAAGTCCACGTCATCACGGTCAACGATTATCTCGCCAAACGGGACATGGAATGGATGGGGCCGTCACATCTGGGGCTCGGCCTGACGGTCGGAGCGATTCAGTCCGCGATGGCTCCGCATGAGCGGCAACCGGCCTACGCCTGCGATATCACCTACGGCACGAACAACGAATTTGGCTTCGACTACCTTCGCGACAACATGAAGCCACGGCGCGACCTGCAAGTGCAGGGGCGGCTCGACTTCGCCATCGTTGACGAGATCGACAACATCCTGATCGACGAGGCCCGCACGCCGTTGATCATCTCCGGAGCGGCGGCCGACGACGTCAGCAAGTACCCCAAGGCGGACTGGATCGCTCGGCAACTGAAACGAGACGAGCACTTCGAGGTCAAAGAGAAGGAGCACTCCTGCCATCTGACCGACGAAGGTGTTCGACACGCGGAGCAATTGGCGGGACTCGAAAGCTTTTACACCGCCGGCAACATGGAATGGCCGCACCTGATCGACAACGCGCTGAAGGCGCATCATCTTTACAAACGCGATGTGAATTACGTCGTGGAACGCGGCGAAGACCACGATACCGGCCAGACGATTCAGGTGGTCGTGATCGTCGATGAATTCACCGGCCGCAAGATGCCCGGTCGCCAATGGAGCGACGGGCTGCATCAGGCCGTCGAAGCCAAAGAAGGGGTCAAGGTCCAAAAGGAGACACAGACGCTCGCGACGATCACGCTGCAAAACTATTTCAAGCTCTACAAAAAACTCGGCGGCATGACCGGCACCGCGATGACCGAGTCGGAAGAGTTCTGGCGCATCTACAAGCTCGACGTCGTCGCCGTGCCGACCAACCGGCCGATGAAGCGAGTGAATTTCCCGGACGTGATCTTCCGCAGCGAACACGAAAAGTGGACGGCGATCACCGACGAGATCAAACGTGAGCACGCGACCGGCCGACCGTTGTTGGTCGGTACCGTCAGCATCGAAAAGTCGGAGCACTTGTCGCAGTACCTCAAGAAGTACGGCATCCATCACGAGGTGCTCAACGCGAAGAATCACGAGCGAGAAGCCGAGATCATCGCTCAAGCCGGACGTAGCGGCGCGGTGACGATCGCCACCAACATGGCCGGCCGCGGCACCGACATCATTCTCGGTGGCAACCCGGAGTACCTCGCGTGGGACGACCTCTCCAAGCGGTACGCCTCGCGTTTGGACGTTCCCAAATCCGAGTGGGACGCGCTGACCAAACAAATCGCCGAGCGTGAAGGGATGATCGACGACGGCCGTAAAGTCGCCGAAGTCGGTGGCCTGCACGTCATCGGTTCGGAGCGACACGACGCTCGCCGCATCGACTTGCAGTTGCGAGGCCGCGCCGGTCGGCAAGGCGATCCTGGTTCGAGTCGGTTCTTCTTGTCGCTCGAAGATGACCTGATGCGGAAGTTCGCGGGCGAGTGGGTCAAGAACATGCTCACTCGCATGGGCATGCAGGACGGCGAGGCCATCGAAAGCAAGATGGTCTCGAAACGGATCGAAGCCGCTCAGAAGAAAGTCGAAGAGCATCACTTCGACGTGCGCAAGAATCTGTTGGAATACGACGAGGTCATGGACACGCAGCGGCATCAGGTCTACTCGTACCGCCAGCGGATTCTCGATGGTCGAAACTGCCGGCAGCTCGTGCAGGACATGCTCTCGCTGCAAGTCGATCAATGGGTGCGCGAATTTTGGAGACGGGACTATCGCTGGGAGACGATCTCCGCCTGGGCCAAAGAGACTCTGCATGTGAAGCTAGATGCGAACAATGTTCGCGATATGGACCGCGAGCCGTTCACGCTTTATCTGCGCGATGAGGCGTCGCGGCAGTACGAAGACCAGATTCTGGAGTCGATCGACGAGAACTTGTCGCTGGCCGATGAGCCAAGCAACTGGAATTGGCAGGCGATGGCTCGTT
>CAZILR010000278.1:0-6939 GCA_964539995.1 uncultured Planctomyces sp. | reverse complement strand
ACGGATTGCTGGTCCCCTCGGCAAAGACTTGGAACTCGCGCGTGCGCGGATGAATACGGAACATCGCGCAGGTGAACGGCCAGCCTTTGTGGTCCGCTTTGAAGTTCGGGTTCGTCTCCGGGTACTTCACATGCGAGTAATTGAAGACGCCATTGAGGCCATACAGCCAGCCGTCCGGCCCCCAGGTCAGCGAGTTGGGCAGTTCGTGAGTGTCGGTGCGGCCGAAGCCGGTGACGACGACTTGCGGCGGGCCGTCGGGCTTGCCGTCTCTGTCGGCGTCCGGCACGAACAAGATGTCTGGCGAATTCGCGATCCAGACTCCGCCATGTCCAACCGCGACACCGCTCGGAATGTTCAGGCCGTCGAGGAAGATCGAGAACTTGTCCATCTTCCCGTCGCCATCGGTGTCTTCGAGGATCTTCACGCGATCCTTGCCCGGCCCCGGAGCCTTACGCGGATACTCGAGCGACTCGGTGATCCAAAACCGTCCGCGTTCATCAATCGTCATCGCGACGGGATTGACGATGTCCGGCTCGGCCGCGACGACCTCGACCGAGAACCCTTCGGGCACAGTCATCATCTTGGCCGCCGTCTGCGGATCGCGCGGCTCGTTGGGCGGCTTGTCCTGCGCGTGCGGGATGAGAGGCTTCTTCGTTTCTTGTGCGCAAAGGCTCAAATTGAAGAGGAGAACAAGCACCAGACTTAGCAAACGGTGATGGGCGGTTGACATCGTGATGGTTCCTTCGTGAACACGAAAAGCCAGACAGAGAATCGTATTCGCCGGTCACTCATGCCACCAAGCGATTGAACGAAGTTGGCGGAAAAGCCTCAGAGTGAATTCGGCGGGAGGAAATCTCAATGTTGTTGAGGCGACGGCACTCACAGAGGTACGATGCCAACTCAATGGTTCGAGGGAATGTTTGCCTGAGAAGCAAGCGTCTGACCGTCTCTTCCAAGTCGAAATGGGGGCATGATGTGTGACGAGATGACTTCTGAACGGAAAATGACGCTACCTGCGAAACCACTCCGAGCTGTCTTGGCGGCTCTCTCGCTTCTCGTTGGCTGCGACTCGAAAGGCCCTGCTCCGGCGGGTGCGCCATCGATCACGGGGGCCGCCACTGCGGGCGCTTCATTCGACGGCGCGAGTCCCTCCGCCGGAAGCAATTTGCCAAGTGACCCGCTCGCCATTCCAGACTTTCTGGACGGGCCAAAGTTCTCCGTCTCTGACGACATCGAGCAACAGGCGGCGAACATTCGACGTGATGTGGAAGTCGAATTGCCGAAGATCCGTCGGCACCGTACTGAGGCAAACGCCTTGAATCCTGGCGACCCTACCAATGTGACGGTGCTTTCCAAGGCGATCACTCGTTTTGAATTCAACGAAGCGTTTCTGAAGTATTGGCTTCGTGACCTCGAAGCCTATCAAGAGCACACCAGCGATACCGGAGATGCCAAAGCCGCCGGAGAGCGACTTTTGCGAGGATGTGCGGAGGCGGTGTGTGATGCGGCTCAGAGGCCGACAGTCGCCGAACTGGTCGAGTTTGGTCAAGCGGCGCTCGACGCCGGCAGTCACGATCCGCTCGTACGCTTGTATGCAGCGATTTTCCGATTCCAGGCAGACGACAAAATCAGCGAGAGGGCCAAGAACGAAGAGCTTGAACGGGTTCTGACCGAGTTGATTCGCGATCTTCCCAAGACTCGTTACCCGCGCTCTGCGCAGATGCTGGCGCGAGTGTGGTTGGCGGACTTGCAGGGGAGAAAAGATCCTTTTTCGGAAAACCCACGAACTCCACAAAATTCACGCTGGCCGGCTGCGGTGGTCGCGATCGTGCGGTGGCTGGAGGAAGAGGGGGACGAACATCCTGAGTGGCGACGTTGCCGGTATCGTCGGTTCATCGAATGGTGGCGGGCCATGCGACTTAACGAGCAGGCCATGTTGCTGTCTGGGATGATGCAAGGCCGGAAGATCGACCCCTGGTTGATCCATACTTTGTCGGGGGACTTCTTCGTTTCGCGAGCGTGGCAGCATCGTGGAGGTGGCTACGCCGACAAAGTGACCGTTTTGGGATGGGAAGGGTTTGAGAAGAACCTGAAGTCTGCGGCGATTCACTTGCAGTACGCCTGGCATTTGGACCCGACGTGTCCCGAACCCGCCAGCCAAATGATTACGGTGGCGAAGGCAGGGGGCGATCCTGATGGGACTCCCAGAGAATGGTTCCAGCGGGCGACGGAATCGCAATACGACTACTACGAGTCGTACGCGAATCTTTGGGACGCGCTTCGTCCCCGCTGGGGAGGCAGCGTTCTCGAAATGATCACGCTGGGCCAAGGTTGTCTGGACACCAATCGTTTCAAGACCTTTGTTCCCGAGATCGCGCTCGACATCATCGAGGACATTGAGGACGAGGAGCTTGAAGACGGGCAAACGGTGGCTAACAGCTTCGGGATTCAGTCGCTGATGAAACGATTCGTTGCTCAGCGGGAACAGTTCCGCCAAAAGAATCCGCAGGAGACGATGTACAGCGACCATCCACAATATCGGACTCGCCTCGCGTTGCTGTTGCAGCGAGCGGAGTTGATTGACGAATCCATTGCCGAGTTCCGCGCCATCGGAGAACGTCTGGATGATGGAGTTCTGCAAAAGTTAGGGCGTCCCGGAAAGTATGAACTGTCGCTGTTGTTCGCCTCTCACGGAGCCGAACGAGCGCGTGTTCTGGCACTCGCGGACAAGCTGCATCGCTCCTGGGATCGGCAGACCACGCCAGAACAGGCCGACCAGATCGCGAAAGAACTGCGCGAACTGAAGCCGCTCGCTGTTGAGCCGAACGCGCAGCGATTCTTCCAACATGCCGAGCGGATGCTGGAGCAACTGCGCGAGTACTCGGCGGGCAACTGGGTCGAGCTGAAGTACGACTCGGAGTTGCTTGGCTTCGAGCCGTATGTTCGGCAGTGGGAAGTTTCTCAGGATCGCGAGACGTTGCTGCTCAAGGACCGAAACGGCATGGCCGAGCAACTGCGGATTCGTCCGTTGGCGGCGTTTCGTCCTCCGTTCGAGATCGAGGCGGACATCGACCCTGGCTACGGCGTGCAATGGTGTCTGTGGTCGAAACGGCCACGAGACCATCGCCAGCCTTACTTCGGAACCGAGATTAAGACCGTGACCAAACTTCAGACCAACAAGTTGATTCGTCGGCTCCTTGGCGAATTCGTTTTGGACGGTTGGAGTGATTCGTTCACGGCTCAGGTCCGCAAAGTCTCTCCACAAAAGCTGCGAATCAAGCTGTGGAACAAGATGACGGAAGTTCGAGTTGGCGATGGACTCTATGCCACTCGAATCTTCGCGACAGGGATGGATGAAGAGAGATTGCCGGTCACCTACGACGACGGCCTCAGTCCCGACGGCGCGCTGAATTTTGGAGACTTTCACGCGGATCGTTTTTCCTATGACGGTCGGACTCGTACGAGTGGAGAGTTACGACTTGGACGCATTCGCTTGAGACGCCTGGACCTCGCCGAGCCGCCACCGGAGGAGACGGCATCACTAGACGAGAAGCGGACGTATTGGACCTCGCGTTTAAGCGTCGATGCCGATGATCCCCTCGCGTTACTTCGAGTCGCTCGCGTGGAGTTGGATGACCGACAATATGAAAAGGCTGCTGCTCATGCACTCCGGGCGCGAGAACTCTGTCCGCTGCTGGAAGGAACACATGCCATCGCCGGACTTGGGCTGTATCGCACCGGGCATGGTGATGAAGCCGAGAAGCACATCCGGCTCGCGGCGAAAGAAATGGAAGACGATCCCTTTGTGACGGCGGCATATGTCGATCTCATCGCGACGATTCCGTACAAGGATCCGCAAGGATTGCGACAACAGTTGCCGTCCGCGATGCAAGCCGTGAACGAGCTGGAATACCGCGAGCCTTACTCGCTGGCGACAGTGGCTGCCATCCACGCCCAATTGGGAGACTTTGAGCAAGCGAGGAAATGGAATTTTGACGCCATCAATGTTGCCGAACCGGCCGACAAGCCAAAATTCCAAGAGCGACAAGAATTCTACAAGGCCAACAAACCGTACTATCGGACGCCGTCAGGCGGTGCGGCCGAAAGCAACAATTGAAGTTGGTTCCCGACTTGATGCACCTCAAGCCTTGAGAGTTGAGACCCACGTTGGCCGCTTCCAATTCATGGCATACACTCGGTCTGTTCAGACGAAACCACGGAAACTCACCACCCGTCGCACGGGAGCTGGCATGGATGCCTCACAGACCACTCAGCGTGGAATCTCGCTCAGAAAACGCTGCTTGTTTGCGTTGTTGCCTCTGCTGCTGCTGTTGCTGATGGCGGAGTTCGTCGCTCGATGCGTGGTCTCCGAATCCACGCTCGCGAAACGCTTTGAGCAGATCGAGCAGATCATCGTGTTCCTCGGCAACGAGCCGGGGCAGAGCATTTTCCAGCCGGACCAGAATTGCTTTTGGCGGCTGAAGCCAAATCTCGTCACGCCGACCGAGCGAGGTAATTGGTGGGGCGGCGTGATGTCCAACAGCCACGGACTGCGCAGCCGCGAGATTTCGGTCGAGGATGCCAGTCAGCGGACTCGCGTGTTGTGCTTCGGGGACAGCACGACGTTCGCGTTTGGAGTGGATTTCGCCGATGCCTGGCCGAATCAGTTGCAGACGATGCTGGACGAGACGAGTGGGGAGTGGGGAGAGGTGAGTGGGGAGAGGACCGCAAGCGGCAACCAGTCTTTCAATGCCTTCACTCCCCACTCCCCCCTCTCCCCTCCCCACGTCGAGGTGCTCAACGCTGGCATTCCTGGCCACACGAGCTTTCAGGGGCGGCAACGACTCTCGGCGGATTTGAAGAAGTGGCGGCCGCATTTGACCGTCATCACGTTCGGTAATAACGACGGCTGGCGCTGGGACGGGCTTTCCGACAAGGACCACGCGACCGTGAATCTCGCGACGACCTGGATGAATCACAGCCGAGCGTTGTCGTGGTTGCGCTCCTGTCGGTTGCGATCGACTCAGCAGCAAACCACTCGCGACGAATCTCGTTGGGCCGAGAAAGCGTCTCTGAATTACCTCGATCCGAACGAACGATGGACTCCACGAGTCAGCCTCGATGAATTCACTGATAACTTGCGGGCGATGATCGACCTCTGCCGACAGCACGACAGCGAAGTCGTGCTCATCGTCTGGCCCGATCAGCGGCAGTTGTTGAACCAACCGACGTGGCGTCTGCCATATCAGGAGGCGACTCGGCAAGTGGCCGAGGAGACCGGCGTCGCGTGTGTCGATCTCGTCCCGCCGTTCGAGCTGGCTGGCCGCTGGGGCGTGGATCGCTTCCTGCCGCGCGACGTGATTCACGTCGACCGCGCCGGCAACCGACTGGTCGCAAAAGCCATCGCAACGCATGTTCGCAGACTGAGTGCGCACAAACTCGCACAGACGCTAGACGGACGTGACTGACGAGTTAGACTGCTGCCCTCTAATCTGAGGATGCCGCATCGTTGGCGCAAAAACTTTCCGTCCGCTGGACCAGCTCTGTGTCAACATGATCCACGTCGAGTGCCCAGATTGCTCGAAGTCGTACGAGGTCGCCGATGCACTGGCTGGCCGAACCGCCAAGTGCCGGGAGTGTGGAGGTCGGATTCCCATCCCACAACTTTGCACGGACGCAGACACGGCTGCTTCGCGAACCAAGCCCGCCCATCGCAAACCGGCTCCGGACAAGTCGCCGTCGCCCAAGGCTGCGATTCCGCCACCGGCGAAGCCCTCAGTGAAACCAAAAGCCGCGCCAAAAGCAGATGACTTTTTTGAGGACGACTTCGAGGACGTCGAAGATTATGACGAAGTGGACGACGACTATGAGTCTTTGCCGAAAGTCGCGAAGCGCCGCTCCAAACCAAAGCCTAAGCCGAAGGCCACGAAGCGAGCGAAGCCCGAACGACGCTCTCGTCCTCATGTCGATATGCCAGGAGTCATCGTTTTTTTGCTCGTCCTCACCCTGCTTTCAGCGGCGTTGGGTGTGTGGAATTTGATGGCTGCTCTCGAAGTGCGGAACGCGATCGCTGTCGTTGTCGAGGTCATCCGGCTGGTGTTCGCGTTCATTTCGTTCCTGTTGCTCGTCGTGCGATGGCGGATCTCGTGGTTCATCCTGCGGATTTTTTACTTACTACCGATCGTCCTGTTGCTGCTCGCCGTTGGGTTGATGGTCTTCGCAGTTATTACGAATGGAGCCCAGAACCTTCCAGGTCGCGTGATCGCAGGAACTGCCGTCAATGCGGTTGTCTTGTTGGCACTGATCGCGATCTATGCCAAGCTTGGCGAGGAGCATGTGCGCGCGTACTACGGCTTTGATGATTGACGATGAGTGGGCTACCCACCGTTCGTGCTCGGAGAACCGATATGGGTTTGTTGATCGGCATGGACGAAGCGGGTTACGGCCCGAACCTTGGCCCGTTGGTGGTGACGGTCACGGTTTGGGAGGTGCCCGGCTCGCCTCGCGAGTTTGATCTGTGGGCCGCGATGGCAGATGTCGCGTCACAGGCTCCGACGAAAGAACCGCTGCGGTTGCAGATTGCCGACTCGAAGCAAGTTTACTCGCCGGGGAAAGGGCTTGCGGCGTTGGAGAAGTCGGTGCTGAGCGCGTTACGGTTGTTGGAGAAATCGCCGCAGACGCTTTTTGAGTTGAGCGAAGATTTGAAATTTGAAATTCCAAATTTCAAATTTCAGATTCCTCCGTGGCTGATCGGCCACGACTTGCAGTTGCCGACCGAGATCGACACGTCGCTGATCGGAGACATCGCGACGAAATGGTTCGACTGCTGTCGCCGAGCGAATGTCACGCTGCGAGCGATTCGCAGCGAGATCGTGCAGCCGGAACGATTCAACGCACTCGTGCGAGAGTGCGACAACAAGGCGCTCGCGCTGTCACGGC
>CAZILR010000277.1:0-6943 GCA_964539995.1 uncultured Planctomyces sp. | reverse complement strand
GCACACGCTTGATCCAGGCGACGTCGTTGTTCGGAACGCGAACGATCGAGGCGACTCCAGCGGCACGAGCGGCGATCAAGTGACCGAGCATGGACTCGGTCGTCATCGCATTGTGCTCCAGATCGATCCAGACGAAATCGACGCTGCCAGCGATCGCTTCGGTGATGGTGGGATCGGTCATCGTGATCCCCGCGCCGAGCACGATCTCACCGGCCCGCAGCTTGTCCCGCATTTTGTGGATGTTCGTGCTGATCATGATGTCCTTACTCAAAGTTGATGACGAGTCTATGTGGCTGCGCCGCAGACGGCGCGGTTGAGTGCCGGCATCAGTTCCTTGGCGAACAACTCCATGCTGTGGACCCAGCTCGCCTTGTCGTCCCAGTCGTAGCTCATCAGGACCAGAGTGCCGAACGTCCCGGTCTCTTCGATCAGTTGCAGCAGCCGTCGCAGCACTTCATCCACGTCCCCCGCGATGATCTGCTCGGTCATCAGGAAGTCGAGGTTGCATTCCGAATTCGGCATGTCGAGATCGCGTTTGTAGATCCGCCGGCCCAGCCCCTTGTCGAACAAGCCGCCGATGTACTCGTAGTTTCGGCCGAGCGAATTTGAGCGTGCTTTGGCGACCGCCTCTTTGGTCGTGTCGGCCAGGAAGATGGATCGCGAGACTTTGAAGTCCGATCGTTGCGGGACTCGACTGGCGGCCTGCGCGGCGGTCGCATAGGTCTGCCACATGTCCGCCACGACGTTGCCAGTCACCAGACAATGCGCGAATGGCTGATAACCGCGCTGCGCTGCGAACTTCATGCTGTACGAGTCGCGGCTCATTCCGGGTATCGAGATCGGGGGATTCGGCTGCTGCAACGGACGATGAATGAACCCGATCTGGCTCTCATGGTCAACATTGTCCCGCAGCTTGAATTGCCAGAAGCGTCCGTTGTGCTCGTAGGGTGGATCGGTGGACCACAGTTTGAGAATTACGTCGATCGCTTCGAGAGCCATCGCTCCACCGTCCTTCGGATCGACTCCGTAAAGTTCCTGATCCGCCGTCACGCTGCCGTTGCCGAAGCACAGGTTCAAACGCCCCTTCGAGAGGTGATCCAGAAATGCGAGTCGGCTGGCGACATGTGCCGGATGATGCTGATTCAAACAGACGGGAGCCGGTCCGAGTCGGATGCGACTCGTTTCACCGAGTGCTCGCGCGATAAAGATTTCCGGCATCACAATGGTTTCGTACTTCATCGTGTGATGCTCGCCGATCCAAAACTCTTTGAAGCCGAGTTCCTCGGCGCGGATGATGAGTTCCAGATCCTCGTCGTAACCTTGAGCGAGCGGCTTGGTCGGCGGGTGAAACGGCATGATGAACATGCCGTAGTCAATCTGCGAAACGGGGTCGGTCATGTGGTGGCTCCGTTCTGTCTGTCGTGGAGTGCTGCGACTTGACGCCGCTCTCCATTCAATCGAAATGACAATGTGAATCGCCAGGAAACGATGTCTGTCGCCCAACTCCTTGTGGGTCGGAAGATTTGAAGTTTCCTAAAAACGACCCGAATCGGGAATCACCCACCCCACAAGGGGTCGGGCGACCGTTTGCCGAACACAATGAATTCGCCAGCCGTGCCAGGTTCAGCGAATGGCGATCCGGTTGCTGTGCGAAATGAGTTCCTCATCCGAAGGATTCTCCTTCAATCGAATGCCACGTTCGTCCCCTTCAGAGACGAGTCTTATGCTACCGCTGCTCAATCGGATGATCCACAAGCCGGGATGACCGCAAACTTCCTGGGAAGCCACTTCTCTGAGTCGTGTTGAGTCGGCCGTGCTGGGTCGTTGTCCGAACGCGGTTCGTCGTCTGGCAATTCTTCGGCGATCTGGTTTCACTTCGCATTGGCAGGTGGTTGACTGCACGCACAACGTGACGGAGTCACAGGCTCCTTCAATCGCGACGAGGTAGTCCATGCGGTTGCTCAAGATCGTCCATTGCTTTTTGTGGTTTGCGTTCATGCTGTGCGGAGTCGTCCGCGCGGAAGAAACCGGTTATCGAAAAGAGGTCTTCGTCAGCGGAGCGACTCGTCTCGATTGGATCTTCGCGTTGGCGAACCAGAGCCGCGTTGATCCGCCCGAAGAATGGGTGCGAGGGTACGACTCGGCCAAGCAGCGCTACGAACTGTTCGTCCCGCCGAAGCCAAGGGATCGGAAGCACGGCCATCCGGTCGTGCTGTTCATTTCGGCGGGCGATGCCCCGGCGGGATGGAGTCAGCTCGCGGCAGTCTGCAAGCAACAAGGGATTCTGTTCGCCAGCCCGCACGGCGCTGGGAACAACACGCCGATGCCGCGTCGCGTGCGGATTGTGCTCGACGTCCTCGACGACATTCGTCGCGAGCATCCCGTCGATCCGGATCGAACATATCTGGCGGGATTCTCCGGTGGTGGCCGCGTGGCGTGCGCGATTGCGTTCGCGCTGCCCGAACTCTTCGGCGGAGTGATACCTGTCTGCGCGGGAGGCGAGTTGCGCGACGAGCCGTGGTTGAGGCATCGGGCGATCGAACGGCTCAGCCTGGCCTTCGTCACCGGGACGAACGACTTCAATCGCGGAGAGGTTTCACGATTCTGCGGGCCGATGTTGGGCGACATGGGCATCCGCAGCAACGTGACGGTCGTCCCCAATCTCGGCCACGGCATTCCCGATGGCAAAGCGTTCGATCCGATTCTGGAATGGCTCGACAAGGGAGCGGCCGGGCGTCGCGAGTTGGCGATGAAACACCCAGCCAGTCGTGTTGCCGGGGATCGCGCCCCAACTCGCGAGGAACTGGCGAAAGAACTGCTCGCCGAAGGCCAGGCGCGAATCAAGAATCGCGCGACGATCTATTCGGGGTTGATGCAGCTTCAAGGAGTGATGACCCGCTGGCCCGACCTTCCCGCCGCCGACGAGGCCAAACGAATTCTGCTCGACTACGACAGCCGTAACGACAAGCCGTGGGAAATGGATGACATCGCCGAGCAACGCAAGTTCTTGATCGCCCGCGCGCGGGGACTCGATGCGTATGGCTCCGGCGATCTCCCTGAGCAGTATCAGCAACAGCGGCCCAACATGCTGAAAGCGGCCATCGCTCTGTGGCAGCAAGTCCTCGAAGACGGACAAGACGCCAATGCCGTGGCCGAAGCGAAGCGGCGCATCCCCGACCTGACAAAATTGATTGCCTCGGAGTGATTCCGTGTCCCGCGCGTGTCGCAACTTGGAACCGTCGAATGTTGAAAGAACCAATCACATGACTCCTCTCGCCACAAGTCAAACTTCGCGATCCCTCACCTCGCTGGTGTTTGTTTTGTTGATTCTCACGGCAACGCCTCGCAGCACCTTGGCAGACCCGCCGAAAGTCGGCATCGACAAACGAGTGCCGTGGACCACGTCACGAATCACAGGCTCACCGGAGAAGCCGCTGCCCTATGTGGCTGAGCGTGCGTTTCCGGCGCTGACGTTCAAAAACTGCATCGACATCACCAACGCACCGGGCAGCGATCGGCTGTTTGTCCTGGAGCAAGCGGGAAAGATTCTTTCGTTTCCGAACCGGCCAGACGTGGAAGCAGCCGACTTGGTCGTGGACCTCGCCAAAGAGATCAAAGGCTTACAAGCCACTTACGCGATCACGTTTCATCCGAACTTCGCGAAGAACCGCTTCTGCTATGTGTGCTGCATCCGAGGGTCGAATGTCGAAGACGGCTCGCACATCGCACGGTTTCGCGTGTCGGACACCGACCCGCCGACGATCGACCCGGCCAGCGAGACCACGATCCTCACCTGGTTTGCCGGCGGTCATAACGGCTGCGCGTTGAAGTTCGGTCTCGACGGCTACCTCTACATTTCGACCGGCGACGGCGTCGGACCGAACCCACCCGACGTAAACCGAAATGGACAGAACGTCGGCAACTTGCTGTCCGCCATTCTGCGGATCGACGTCGATCACGCCGACGACGGCAAGAACTATCGCATCCCGCCCGACAATCCGTTCGTCGATTTGAAAGGAGCGCGCCCGGAGATTTGGGCCTACGGCTTCCGCAATCCGTGGCGCATCAGCATTGATCGCAAGACCGGCGATCTGTGGGTCGGCGATGTCGGCTGGGAACTGTGGGAGATGCTCAACCGCGTCGAACGGGGCGGCAACTACGGCTGGAGCATCATGGAAGGCCGGCAGCCGACGAATCCGGAATGGCCTCGCGGACCGACACCGATCCTGGAGCCGACGATCGACGTACCGCACTCCGAGTCCTCATCGATCACCGACGGCTTGACGTACTACGGCTCGCGGCTGAAGGAACTCCACGGACATCACATCTACAGCGACTACGACACCGGCAAGTTTTGGGCATTCCGATTTGAGAACGGCAAGGTCGTCGATCATCGCGAACTCGCCGATACAACGCACCGAGTCGTCGGCTTCGGTGAAGACAATGACGGCGAGGCGTACTTTCTCGATCACGTCGCAGGGACGATTCATCGGCTGATCCCGAACCCGCAGGAGGACCGCAGCACGACGTTCCCGCGCAAGCTCAGCCAGACTGGCCTGTTCACCTCGATCGCGAAGCAGACTCCGTCGCCGGGAGTCCTTTCGTATTCGATCAACGCGGAGCCGTGGGCCGATCACGCGGTGGCCGAGCGATTCATCGCGATCCCCGACGAGCGTTCGATTCCGAACTTCTTCCCGGTCAAAGCGGTCGGCGCGGCGACGACGTTTCCCCAAGACAGCGTGCTCGTGAAGACGCTGTCGCTCGACATGCAGCAGGGCAAACCCGCCAGCCGCCGCCGCATCGAAACGCAAATCCTGCACTTCGATGGCATCGACTGGCAGACGTACTCCTATCAATGGAACGACGAGCAATCGGACGCGGTGCTGCTGGATGCTCCCGGAGCCGAACGGACGTTTGACATCGCCGACGCGAACTCGGCTGGCGGCAAACGGCACCAGACGTGGCGATTCGCCAGCCGAGCCGAATGTCAGCGCTGCCACAACAAATGGTCCGGCTTCGCGCTCGGCTTCATCCCGGCGCAGTTGAACAAGGATCACGACTACGGCGGCACGGTGGCCTCGCAGATCGACACGCTCGCGCACATCAACCTCATCGAAAAGCTAAACGCCGACGCCAAGCAACCGCGACTGGCCAATCCGCGTGATGCGTCCGCTGACGCCGAAGGCCGGGCACGGGCATATCTGCACGCGAATTGTTCCGCCTGTCACCGCCAACATGCCGGCGGCGCGGTTCTCTCGATGATGCACTACGACTTGCCGCTGGAAAAAACCAACATGATCGGCATGCGCCCGACGCAAGGGACATTCGGCATCCATGCCGCTCAGGTCATCGCACCCGGCGATCCGTTCCGCTCCGTGTTGCTGTATCGCGTGTCGAAACTCGGCGGAGGCCGGATGCCGCACATCGGCTCCACGGAGATTGACCGCGCCGGTGTCGAATTGCTGTTCGATTGGGTCCGTCAACTTCCCGCCGAAACCGCCAAAAAGACGACCGGCAACGAGGCCGCTGTGAAGCTCCGCCAAGACGAAGCGGCTGATCTGGCTCGGTTGACTGCCGCGAAACAACCGAAGGCCCAAGCCGATCTTGTGGACCGCCTGCTGTCCTCGACGAGCGGTGCCTTCCTGCTGCTACGCTCGGTCGATACGGGTGCGCTCCCGACATCGTCGGCGGTCTTGGCCATTGAGAAGGCGAATCAGCACAACGACGTCAGCATCCGCGATCTCTTCGAGCGATTTCTCCCGGCCGATCAACGCATCAAACGGCTCGGCAGCGTCGTGCGACCGGAACAAATCCTCGCGCTGTCGGGCGACTCAGCCAAGGGACGGCGCGTGTTCTTCGAGAACGCCGGCGTCTCATGCAAGAACTGTCACCGCATCCAAAAGGACGGCAAAGAAGTCGGACCGGAATTGACTACAATCGGCAAGAAACTGACTCGCGCTCAATTGCTGGAGAGCATGCTCGAACCGTCAAAGCTGATCGACCTCAAATACACAACCTACATTGCCGAACTCGAAGACGGCCGCTTGCTGACCGGACTCTTGGTGAGCAAGGACGAAAACGAAGTCGTTCTCAAGGATGCTCAAGACAAGTTACACCGCATTGCGTCAAAGCAAATCGAGCAACTCGTCCCCCAGCGACAGTCCCTGATGCCCGACCTGCTCCTCCGCGACATGACCGCCCAACAAGTCGCCGACCTGCTGGAGTATCTCAGTTCCCTCAAGTGATTGCGGCCGATCGTCTCACGCCGCCGGAAATTTCCAGATTCGCAGGGCGTTCTTGCCCAGCATCAATTCGCGATCTGCGTTGCTGTAGAAGTCGCAGTACTTGTCCACGAATTCGAGTTCTTTATCCATCGGCAGTTCCCACCGGGGACGCGGATAGCCGGTGCCCCACACCAGTTGCTTGCCGCCGAACTCTTCGTAGATCGCCTTGTAGATCGGCCAGGTGTCCTCGTAGGGGTAGCGTTTGATTTCCGACATTTCATACGGCTCGGAGTTGCTGATCCATACCTGGGGAAATCGTTTCAGCGGAAACATCTTGCGGAACTCCGGCCAGCAATCCGGCGACTTCAAGTCGGGCTTGCCCGCGTGGTCCACGATGATCTTCACGCCGGGAAAGCGCCCCGCCATGTCTTCGAGCATCGGCATCTGATGAGGCGCGATGTAGAAGTTGAACACGGCTTCCAACTTCTCCGCTTCGCGCCACAGCGGGTAGTGCTCTTTGGAATTCAACCATGTCGATTTTGGATGATAGATCGGACTGAACCGCATCCCCTGAAATCCGTGCTCCTTCACCCAATAGCGGAGGTTGTCGGCGACTTTGGGATCTTCTGGGTTGAGCAGGCCGTGCGCGACAAAAAGTTTCGGATAGCTCTTCAGGCTATGAGCGATGTACGAGTTGTCCCAGCCGAAGTAGCGTGGAT
>CAZILR010000276.1:0-6969 GCA_964539995.1 uncultured Planctomyces sp. | reverse complement strand
ATTCTCGTCATGCGAATGCGAACCGACACAAGATTCTCCTTGGTTAGCGAGAGGAGAAGCGTGACGCAGCGTCACGTCTCGAAAACAGTGATGGCGAACTCCAGCCGTGCTCCCAAGGATGCCGAATCGACAAACGATCCAGATCCTGAACTCAGGCGAGTTCAGCGACATCACTCGGCTTACACGGGCCGGCCGGCCAGAAAGGGGCACAGTGTGACGGGATCGCCCCGCTGACTCAACCGACTTTGGCCCCCAAAATCCCTTGTCGAGGGCTGGTTTCTACAGCTCATTCGGGCAATTCGGTCCCTTTGGTCTCCGGTGCTCACGCCAAAAGCACTGTTCCGAGCAGAAACAGCAGGCTCAGCAGCGAGGCGGCGTTCTCAAGCGACATCCCGGCCTTCTGCAATGCGCCGTTCACCAGCAGCATGACCGCAGTCTCGATGGCTCGACCCACCCTACTTCATCTCTGTTGCGAAAACCACCAAGCGTTTCGAGCGGTTGATCCCGACGAGGCCGCCGGTCTTCGGATCATGAGCAATTCCCTGGCCGGTGAACGGGACCGATTGCTTGCCCACAAACTCCAATACGTTGCTGGTCTTGGGAAGTCGCAGTTGAAACAGCACAGGGTCGTCATGCCCGGTGACCAACAACGAACCGTCACGCCACAAGCCGCCGGACAAACTCATCTTGCCGAGTTCGCGAATCACTTCGGCCGGATACGTCCAGCGGCCTTGCTCGCGCCAGTCGTCCTTGAACTTCACGAGAAATGTCTGCGCGTTGTCGTCGCCGTAGCGAAGTTGCACCACCAGTGTCCGTCGTGCCGCACGGCCCACGTCAGGCTGCCGCCGAAGTTGCCGAAATTCTTGGACGTCGTCAGCCGCATCGACTCCAGATCGAGCACTTTGATTTCGCTCCGCTCCGGCGTCTGCGGATAGTTCGAGTGCGCGCAGTACAGTCGTCCGTCCCACAAGAATCCGCTGTTGAGATGCTTTGCCTCACCTGAACTGGTTGCGATTCGCTCACCGGTTTGCCGGTCGTACTTCGCCACAAGCGTGTTCGTGATCGCGTACACAAATCGGTCATCGGCTGCCGCCGCTTGATGGGCTTCTGGAGCCGGCAGCGTACCTGTTTGCTTCCAGGCAGTGGCCGGCTTTTCTTGCGACCAGCCGACGGCCACCGTTGTCAGTACCAGCCACAGACATTGCCAGGTCGTCGTCCTCATCGTGTTCTCGATTCGCCACTTGTTTGATGACAGCCATTGGCTCACAGCCGTCAGCCGCGCAGGGCGGGTGACTTTGGTCCGGCCTGTTTCGTTCGCACGCTCAGCAGCAAATCGCCGCAGGTGATGTAGAACGTACAGCGATCTTCGCCGCCGAACGTGCAATTCGTCAGCGTGTCTTTCGGAGTCGCGAGGTACGCCAGCAACTTGCCGCTCGGCGAGATGACATGAATGCCCGGCTTGGTGTCGAGCGTTTCAGAGGTGCCGCGCGTCTTGTGCAAACCAGCGGCGACGTACAAGTTCCCGTCCGCATCGACGCACAGCCCATCGCCCCCTCGGCCCGGCGAAAAGTCAATGATCCGGCGAGCCTTTGCGACGGTGCCGTCGTCCCTCAAGTCGTACGCGAAAAGGCAGCGATTGCGATTCGCGCGGCCGTCCGATTCGATCAGGTACAGCGTGCGTCCATCGGGCGAGACTTCGACTCCGTTGGGCATGTGAATGTCCGGCTCAGACAGGATTCGCGCGATCTTGCCGTTCGGGTCGATGCGATAGACCGAGTTGACGTTGTCTTTCTTCGGATCATCGTTCGGAAGTCGTGAGGTGAAGTAAATTCGCCCCTTCGCGTCGATCGTCAAATCGTTCGGCGCACCGAGCGGATGTCCGTTGAACTGATCGACCAGGGCTGTGATCTCACCTGTCTTCAGGTCCGTGCGAGTCACTCGGCCGGACTTCCCTTCGCAGGCCAGCAACCGGCCGGAGTGATCGAACAGCAGTCCATTTGCCTCGCCGCTGTTTTCGCGAAAGGTCGAGAGTTCGCGAGTCTTCGGGTTCCAGACCAAAATCTTCGCGGCAGTGGCGTTCGTGAAGAAGACTCGGCCATCGGGCGCGACCGCCGGGCCTTCGGTGAAGACCTTTTGATCGACGACCTTGACCTCTTCTTGCAGTGGTCCCGCGAAAAAATCATCAGACGTCAGACCGGCGTAAAGGTCCGAGATGCCGGCCGCTCGCGCGGACGCGGCGAATAGCGACAGGCCGGCCGCGACATTCGCTGCGAGAAAATCGCGTCGAGTGAACGAGTGCCATGTCATCGTGAGTCTCCGAAAACCGAGCCGTGTGTTTGTTTAACCGCAAGCCGCAGGCGTGCGCGAGGGCCTTACGTTCACGCGCACGCCTGCGGCTTGCGGTTAAACAGCATCTTGTCCTCAGATCACCACCGGCTTGCCGAGCACTCGGCGAGTGGCGGCGATTTGGCCGGAGTGCATCGTCACATGCCCCGAAATCAAATTGAACACCAAGCCGACGGTCGGACACATTTTGAAGCTCGGAGGTCCGGGCTTGTCGAGGTCCGCATCCGGCAGCTTGTCGAGCGCAGCCTTTGTTGCCGCACGTTGCAGGTCGAACAGTTCGAGGTACTTTGCCTTCGTGAAAAACTTGGCCGAGTCATCGCTGCCCGTCGTTTCCTTGCCATGCTGATCGGCGAACCCGTCGGGTAACGCCGCTCCGGTGCCGGGGCAGACCATCTCCAGCAGTTGCTTTTCCGAATTGATCAGATGCCCGATCTGCCAAGCCAGATGATTGCTCCCCTTGGTCGGCCGAGTCATCAAGTCCGCATCGGACAAGTCGGCGAGGTATGTCTTCAGGATGTAGTCCCCCAAATCCATCTGCGCTTTCAAAACGTCTTTCGCATTCATGGTGTTCCTTTCGGGAATGGTTGTGTCGCACGCGGTTCGCCTTATTCTGAGTGAAACCGGTCTACGAACGCCACTCGCTGGAGGACTCGATGAAGACATTACCGCTGTTCGCACTGTTGGTCGTTCTCGGAGGCACTACCGCTTTCGGAGCAGAGCCGCTCACGCTCAACGTCTGGCCGGGCAAGCCTCCCGGAGAGACCAAAGAACTGCCGCCCGAAACGGACCAAACCAAACCGCAAGACAGGCTCATCGCCGGTCGCCGCATCATCAAGCTCGGCAATGTTTCGACGCCGCAACTGGCGGTCTATCGGCCGGCGAAGGACAAGGACACCGGGGCCGCCGTCGTGATCTGCCCCGGTGGTGGGCATCACATCCTGGCCTACGACTTGGAAGGGACCGAGGTCGCGGAGTGGCTCAACGAGATTGGCGTCACGGGGATCGTGCTGAAATATCGAGTCCCGTTTCGCGATCCAGAGAAACGCTGGCTCGCGGCCGTGCAGGACGCACAGCGCGCGATGAGCCTCGTGCGCAGCAAAGCCTCGGAGTGGAAGCTCGACCCGAAGCGGATCGGTCTCTTGGGATTCTCGGCGGGCGGTCAAGTCGCCGGGCTGGCCTCGATCTTCGATGAGAAGCGTCAATACGAACCGCTCGACGATGTGGACAAGGTCGCGTGTCGGCCGGACTTCGCGGTGCTGATCTACCCGGGTGGCTTGGAAGTCCCAGGCCAACCGAAGCTGCGTGATGAGGTCCAAGTCACGAAGCAATCGCCCCCGATGTTCTTCGTGCATGCTTTCGACGACGGCGTGACCGCCCTCAACACGCTGTTGCTCGCCACCGAGTTAAAGAAAGTCGGCGTGCCCGCGGAAGTGCATGTCTACGCGACGGGCGGTCACGGCTACGGCCTGCGGCACGTCGAAGGCCAACCCGTCACCGACTGGCCCAAGCCCTGCGAGGCGTGGTTGCGGACGACCGGGATCATTAAGTGAGATGGCCTCTCGATGCGATCTTGGAAGGTTCCCTTCATCGCTTCGAGACGGCTGCGATGGCAAGATTCGTTGCCGCATGCCGATTGGTCGTCACTTGATCGCGTCGGCCGATGGCGTGTACCGCACTCCCCCCAGATCGGCCAGCTTGCACATCAGCGCATCGGTCAGAGCTTGCAGCAGCTCATGCGACTTGCGCTGGCCCTGCCACGGGCTCAGGTCGATGGGAGTGCCGTAGCACACTCGCACACGAGTGGGAGTACAAAATGGCTCGATCATGCTCTCGCTTTGCGGGGCACCATGAATGTAAACGGGGATGACGGGAACTCCGGCCTTCAGCGCCAGGAAGGCGATGCCGGGATTCGCAGCACGCAAGCCTTCGCCCATGTTGATGCCACCTTCGGGGAAGATGCCGATCAGGTCTCCCCGTTCGAGTCGCCGAATCGCCTCGCGCGTCGGCCCCATGTCGCGACCATCCCGATCGACCGGGATTGACTGCATCGCGCGGCCGATCCAGCCAGTCAGGCCAGGTTGCTCGTAGTATTCGCGAGCCATCAGATAACCGATCACGCGAATCGACCGAGCTGGCTCTTCAGGCCGCAAATGCGAGTTCATCCACGCCAACATGGGGTCCAGTGGGCTGCGATGATTCGACAAAATGATTGCCCCACTCGACTCCGGATACGGGCAGCGGCCATTGGCTTGCCAACGAAACATGAACGCGACGTAAATCCGTTCGATGAAATACAGCAGCCAGACGCGCCAGCCGTCTCGGCAACATCGCACGGACCGCAGCACCAATCCGATCGCGATCGCGGCATAGGCCAGCAACACCAATTGAGCGAGTTGGTCGGGCGTCATGCTCATTCGTTGCAGGGGTGAAGCGGAGAGAACGGCGATTGAGTATCGTGTCTCGGCAAGTCGATCAAGAGCCGTTTCCGGTCTCTTCCGCCCCGCGCGCGGCGATGAGATTGAGCCGTGGCCGCAACTCCGGCCACCGATGATCCCAGCCGCCAATCGCGAGCAGCGACCCAACGGAATCGACCAGCGCGAATGTCTCCGGATGCCCTGGATTCGCAGGCTGCCAAGAGGACTCGCGAGGAGGAATGCTGAGTCCGTGACTCAGGCTTGCCATCTCGGCTTCATCGCAGACATACGACGGCAGATGCTTCGCGGCGGCGGCACACGGCAACAATTCCGACACGACCGATTCCGCCGTGAAGTCGCTGATCGAGGTCGCATCTCTTTGCTCGAACGATCCGATTCGTGTGCGGACAAGCGACGACATGACCGCTCCGCAGCCCAGTCGTTCGCCCAGATCTCTGCCCAGCGAGCGGATGTACGTCCCGGAGCCGCACTCGATGTCGAGCGTGAGTTCGGGCGGCTCAAACCGGATAACGGCCAGCCGATGAATCTCGACCGTCTTCGCCGGAATCTCGACCGCCTCGCCACGTCGCGCGAGTTTGTACGCGCGGCGACCTGCGACTCGGACTGCGGAGAACGCGGGGGGCACTTGCTCGATGCGACCCCGAAATCCGTCGAGCGCCACATCCAATTCGGCACGAGTGATCGAAGACGCTCGCGCCGTGTCCCCTTCGACGACTTGCCCGGCTACGTCGTCCGTGTCGCTCCGTTTGCCGAACAGAAAAGTGCCGAGATACGTCTTTGGCCGCGACTGCACCAGTTCAATCAACCGAGTCGCGTGGCCGATGGCAACCACCAGGACTCCGGTCGCCATCGGGTCGAGCGTTCCCGCGTGGCCAACCTTCGGCAGCGTCGCGCGCGTGAGGCCACGCTCACGCAGCAACCGATTGATGTGGTCTACGACGGACCGCGACGTCAGCCCTTGCGGTTTGTCGATGTTCAAGAAGCCGTTCACTCGGTCTCACTTCAATTGACCGACATCTGCACACGCTCGTGATGCCGTTGCAACGCGGCGGCGATAAAGCCTTGGAAGAGCGGATGCGGAGTGAGCGGTTTCGATTTGAACTCCGGATGGAACTGCACCGCCACGAACCACGGGTGCTCAGGGACTTCAACGACTTCCACCAGCTTGCCATCGGGACTCGTGCCGGCCAACAGCATTCCGGCCTCTTCAAATTGTGAGCGATACTCCGGGTTGAACTCGTAGCGATGCCGATGCCGTTCCGAGATGCGTTCGCTGCCGTATGCCTCGGCGGCCTTCGAATCGGCGTGCAAAACACAGGGGTGAGCCCCCAGTCGCATCGTGCCCCCTTTTTTCACGATCGTCTTTTGGTCTTCCAACATGCAGATGACCGGATGCGGCGTGTCGGAGGTGAACTCGGTCGAGTCTGCTCGATCCAGTCCCAGCACGTTGCGGGCGTACTCGATCACGGCGGTTTGCATTCCCAAGCAGATGCCGAAGTACGGAATCTCGCATTCGCGAGCGAACCGCACCGCCTGCACCTTCCCTTCAACGCCGCGCATTCCGAAGCCACCCGGAACGAGGATGCCGTCCACGCCCTTGAGCAGCATCTCCGGGCCTTGCTGTTCAAGTTCTTCCGCTTCGATCCGCTTGATGATGACGCGAGAGGAATTGGCCACCCCTGCATGATCGAGCGATTCGTAAATCGACTTGTAGGCGTCACGATGCTCGATGTACTTGCCGACGACGGCGATCGTGACTTCGTTCTCCGGGTGGCGCATTCGGTGCATCAAGTCGCGCCAGTCGGACATGTCCAACGGGCCGGCGTTCAACTTCAGCTTATCGACGATGAGTTGATCCATACCGTGATCGACCAGCCCCAGCGGGACTTCATAAATCGAGAATTCTTTATCGACTTCCTCGATGACCGCGTTCTTCTCGACGTTGCAGAACAGCGCGATTTTGGCGACGTTGTCTTCGCCCATTGACCGCTCGGTGCGGACCACAAGGATGTCGGGCTGAATACCAATCTGCCGCAACAGGCCGACGCTGTGCTGAGTCGGCTTGGTCTTCATCTCCTTCGCGGCTTTCAAATACGGCACCAGCGTCAGGTGGATGAAGAGGCAATTCTCCTTGCCGATCTCCAGCGGAATCTGACGGATCGCTTCCAGGAACGGCAGCCCTTCGATG
>CAZILR010000275.1:5327-7000 GCA_964539995.1 uncultured Planctomyces sp. | reverse complement strand
TCGTGCGTCGCGATGATCTGGCTGCCGGAGAATTGTTTGAGGATCGCGATCAGCGTGCGGCGTGCTCGCGGGTCGAGACTGCTGAATGGCTCGTCGAGCGCAAGCACGCTCGGCTGACACGCGAAGACTCCGGCGAGACAGACACGCTTGCGCTCGCCGAGACTCAACCGCAGCGTGCTGCGCGGTTCGTAACCGGCGAGTCCGACCGAGGCGAGGCTGTCACGCACTCGTTGTCGCGCCTCGTCGTCGGACATGCCGAGATTGAGCGGTCCGAAGGCGACATCCTCGAAGACGGTCGGGCAGAAGAGTTGGTCATCGGGGTCTTGAAAGAGAAAGCCGACACGACGACGAACTTCGGCGATGGTCGGCTGCGAGACGAAAACTCCGTTGATCGAGACTGCGGCGGTCGATGTGTCACAGAGTTTATTCGGCAACAGACCGTTGAGGTGTTGCAGTAGCGTCGATTTGCCGGCTCCGCTGGGGCCGACGAGGCCGACGATTTCGCCGGGGGCGATCGTGAAGCTGATGTCGGTCAGCACGTCGGGGCCGCCGGGGTAGCGGAACGAAAGACGCTCGACACGCACGGCGGACGATGCGGAAGTGACATTTGAGTCCGTCACGGGCGGTCCTCCCGTCGCTGTTCAATCCAGCGTGTGCGGCCATCCCAGCCGCGTGCAAGCATCGCGCCGTGGATGCGGTCGGCTCGGTCAAGTGCTCGGATCAGCAAACGTCCGACGAGATGCGAGGCAGATCGCCATGTCTCCCACAACGTCGGCTTGCGAAACAGCCGAGCGGAGCGAGCGGTGCGCATTCGATCGAGCTCGTCCCAGAGCACGAACAGGAAGCGGTACATCAGCGAGAGAATCGCCAGCAGCACGTCGGGGACTCGCAGGCGGCGCAGCGTCGCGAGGAGTTGGTCAAACGGCATCACGTTGACCAGCCACAACGCCGTGCTGAACGACAACGTGCCGCGCACGAGGATCGTCACGAACAGCAGCCAGCCTTTTTGACCGGCTTGCGACAGCGGCAAGCTGATCGCCATCAGGAACAGTGGTGGCCAAAAAAAGAGCAGCCGACGACCGACGAATGCCAGCGGGATTCTCGCCAACGTGTGTGCGAAGAAGATCATGCAAGCCACGATGCCGACCAGAGGGCCGTGTGTGATCGGTACGCACGTCGCTGCCAGAATCATCGCGATCGCGGCGAAGAGCTTCGCGAGCGGCGGCCAGCGATGACACATCGACTGGCCTCGGCCGAAACGGTCGAGATAGTCACTCACCGGCGGCCTCCAACGTAGCCATCACGCTCCTGCGTGATGAGCCTTTCGCAATGGACGTTGGTTGTCGAGGAAGCATTCGGGGGCCTTGTTCTGAAAGGCTCATCACGCGGAGCGGTGATGGCTACTTGGTTGCCTCGCTGAGTGGCGGTGGCGCGGCAGGCAACGCCTTGCCCAACAACCACGCGAGGGCAAACACGGCGAACGTTCCGCCGATGCCAGCGAACGAAACCGCGATCGACTGCCACGCGGCGATCGGCACCGGGACTTTGTCGTAGTCTTCCAGTAACCCAGGCACGCTACCGGTGAGATTGAAGTTTTCGATCCCAAGCTTGCTGAGTGCTGCTTCGAGTCCGTCGTCGAAACTCGACGCGAACGGTGACAGGAACGCGGCGAT
>CAZILR010000275.1:0-5227 GCA_964539995.1 uncultured Planctomyces sp. | reverse complement strand
AGCACGAAACTGATCGCGACTCCGGTGATGAGTGCCTCGCCAAGTCCGATCAGCGAATGGAAGCTGACCATCAGCGCGAACATTTTTGAGAAGTCGATCTCGCCTGGCGGCCACGACAACCGGAACTCCAAACAGAACAACGCCGCTGCCGCCATCACGCTGGTCCATGCGGCGACGATCGCTCCGATGACGACGCCCTTCGGACTGTTGCCGACGAAGCGTTGCACCAGCAGGCGCACCGCGTGTCCGCCCCAGGCTCCGATCACCGCCATGTGCAGCACGTTGGCTCCGAGCGCGAACAAGCCTCCGTCGGAAAACATCGCCCACTGCACGAACAGCACGAGCGTCATCGCGACGCAGCCGGCCCACGGACCGACGACCGTCGCGGCGAGCACTCCGCCGAGCAGGTGTCCGCTCACCGGAGCACCGATCGGGAAGTTGACCATCTGACCGGCGAAGACCAACGCGGCCATCATGCCAGTCAGCGGAATCGTTTTGTCGCCGACCGACTGCTTCAGCCGATGCACGCTATATCCGACCGCTCCGAGCGAGATGGCTCCGGTCGCCGCGCAAACAGCGGGGCTGAGAACTCCGTCTTGGATGTGCATCGCGGTCGCTCCGACAAGGTGGGTTGGGGCGGGGATTCTGCCAGACAGGGGGGCCGAATCGCAATTTCACGACGGTTGGGCTTTTCAAAACGTGACTAACGGGGTGAAGTGTTGTCGCTTTGTGCCGGCAAGTGCTGGCTGAGCCCGTTGTCGAAAGCCGCTTGCCGTGTCGGATTCTCTCGCTGCCGAGCCTCGTCGTCCCATGTCGTCGTCCGCTTCGCTCAGTGATCGCGTGAAGTCGCTGCAACTCCCGAACGAACGAGCGTCTCGACGCAGTTCGTCCGAGATTGTGGCTTGGATTTTATTCCTGGCGGCTGCGGGAGCCGCCGGCTGGCTGGCCTGGGACAAATGGAAGCCCGCGCCGCCGCCATCGTTGCTGGAAGCGAAGTCGCCAACGAAGGACGTCGGCTCGAGCGGTTCAATGGCCACTTCGAGTGAGAACCCGACGAGCACTCCGGCCAAGCCCGTCGAGAACAAAAAGGACGGACTCGTTCACACCGACAGCGGCTACATCATTCCCGCGCATCAGATTCTGGTCAGCCCAAAAGTGTCGGGCATGATTGTGTCGCTCAACGTCGAGGAAGGACTGCGGATCAAAAAGGGAGACGTGCTGGCGGTACTCGAAACCGTGGACTACGAGGCGGACCTGAAACGCTCGCAGGCGACGTTGCAGTTGTCTCGCAAGCGGCTGGAAGAACTCGAACGAGGGACTCGGCCCGAAGAGATCAAGCAGGCCGAAGCGGAACTCGCCGAGACACAGGCGAACTTGGATGACCTCGAACGGACCTACAAACGAAACAAGGATTTGTTCTCGAAGAAGGGAGCGACCGAACAGGAAATGCTCACTTCGGAAGCGAACGTCTTCGCGATGCGACGGCGGTTGAGCAAGCTGAACTCGACGCTGGCTCTGCTGCGAGAAGGCCCGCGTGTTGAGCGGATCGAACAGGCAAAGGCGGAAGTTCAACAGTCCGAGGCTGACGTCTCAAAGGCGCAGTGGCGGCTGAGTAATTGCACGATTCGCGCACCGATCAATGGCACGATCCTGAAAAAGAATGCCGAGGAAGGGAACATCGTCAACCCGGTCGCGTTCAATGGCTCGTTCAGCCTGTGCGACATGGCGGACCTCTCGGATTTGGAGGTTGACCTGTCGGTACAGGAATCGAACATCTCGAAAGTCTTCAAAGGTCAACGCTGCAAAGTGCAGCCGGAGGCATTCAAGGATCGCAGCTACGACGCTTACGTCCATCGCTTGATGCCGATTGCCGATCGCGCGAAAGGGGCGGTCCCCGTGCGCGTGAAAGTCCGCGTGCCGGCGGACGAAGAGGGCGTGTTTCTGAAGCCAGAGATGCGCGTGACCGTTTGGTTCTACGGCGACGAGAAGCCAGCGGAATGATTCGCCGTGCCGCAATTCACGGCCGCACTCCTTTGCGGTCGAGCCGCTTTTCTGGCAATCTTCGCGGACTCCGATCGAACCAAGCGAGCGGCTTTGCCGTCAACCATCTGGCGATGCGTCGCCGCACTCCCCCAAAGGATCACGATGTCTGCGGAAATCTGTGTGAAGGTCGATCATGTGTCGAAGTCGTTCAAACGCGGCAGCGAGAGCGTGGAAGTGCTCAAGGGATTGTCGCTGCAAGTGCCGCGCGGCGAGTTCTTGGGACTGATGGGGCCGAGCGGTTCAGGCAAGACGACGTTGCTCAACCTGATCGCGGGATTGGATCAGCCCACGGCCGGATCGGTATGGGTCGGCGACACCGAGATCTCGCATCTCAGCGAAAGTGACCTCGCGAAGTGGCGCACGCGAAGCCTGGGCTTCGTCTTCCAGTTTTACCACCTGCTGCCGGTGCTCACGGCCTACGCGAACGTCGAACTGCCGCTGTTGCTGCTGCCGTTGACGGCGGCTCAGCGAAAGCAACAAGTGCTGACCGCGCTGGACATCGTGGGACTGTCCGATCGACTGCATCACCGCCCCGGCCAGTTGTCCGGCGGACAATGCCAGCGAGTCGGCATCGCTCGCGCGATCGTGACCGATCCGGCGCTCATCGTCGCCGACGAACCGACCGGTGACCTCGATGCGAAATCGGCCGAGGAGATTTTGAATCTGCTCTGCGAACTGCGGACGCAGTTGCACAAGACGATCGTCATGGTCACGCACGACCCGCGAGCGGCGTCTCGCGCGGATCGGCTGCTGCATTTGGAAAAAGGGAAGCTGGTCGAGCAGGTCGAGGAATGAATGTCGGACAGCCGTACCGCGACCGTCAGGGAGCGGCCCGGTGTACGCGCGGCGCAGGCCGCTCCCTGACGGTCGCGGTACGGCTTTGGAGTCTCTCATGAAATTTCTCAGACTCATTTATCAAAACCTTTGGCGGAACAAGATGCGGTCGTTCCTGACTTCGGCAGGGACGATGATCTTGGTGTTCGTCGTCACGCTGGTCTGGTCGATCCTGAGTTTTCTGCAGCTCGTGATGACCGAGAAGCCGGCGAACATCAAAGCCATCGTGACCGAGAAGTGGCGGGCACCGAGCATGATGCCGTATGCCTACGCCACGTCGCTGAAAGAGGGAGCCGCGACCGAACCAGAGCACGTCAAGCCGACCGACAGCATGTCGTGGACGTTCTACGTCGGGTTCCTCGACCCGAATCCGAAAAAGCGGTCGTTCGAGAACTTTGCGTTCGCGTTCTGCATGGAGCCAAAGTCGGTGCTCACGATGCTGGACGGACTCGACGAATTGCCCAAGGACTCGCAGGAGTACAAGACTCTGGAGGCGGACGTCAAAAAGATGGAGCAAAACCGGATGGGCATTTTGTTGGGACGCGAACGGCTCGACAAACTCAAGAAAAAGGTCGGCGACCGGTTCACCATCTACAGCTTGGCCTACAAAGACATCAACTTGGAAGTCGAAGTGGTCGGGACTCTGCCGACTCGGCGGTACGACCAATCGGGCGTGATGAACATCGAATACTTCCAGGGGGCGATGGAGAAGTACAAACGGGATCACCAAGGCAAGGCTCACGACATGGACGGTAAGACGCTGAACCTCGTGTGGCTGCGAGTGCCGGACACGAAGGCGTTCACACAGGTCGCGGCTCAGATTCAAGAGTCGCCTCTGTACGCAATGCCGGCGGTCAAAGTGCAAACCGCCTCGTCGGCGACCGCGAGCTTCATGGAAGCCTATGCCGATCTGTTGTGGGGCATGCGCTGGCTGTTGGCTCCAGCGATTCTGGCGACGTTGTCAGTGGTCATCGCGAACGCCATCAGCATCAGCGTGCGCGAACGGCAGACGGAATTCGCGGTGCTCAAAGTGCTGGGATTTCAGCCGGCTCAAATTCTGGTGCTCGTGCTGGGTGAAGCGTTGCTGGTGGGCATCGTTTCGGGAGTTGTCAGCGCCGGAGGCACATGGCTGTTAGTCAATCAAGTGGCGGGCGGCGTTCCGTTCGTGATTGCGTGGTTCCCGAAGTTCATGATTCCTGGCGAGGCTTGGTGGTGGGGCCTGGCGGTCGGCGGCGGCACGGCGTTCCTGGGCAGTTTCGTCCCGGCCTGGACCGCATGCCGAGTGAAAGTTTCCGAAGTGTTTGCTCGCGTGGGATAGAAAATCGAACTCCGTACCGCGACCGTGAGGGAGCGGCCCGGAGCGACATTGATCGAAGCTGCTCCCTCACGGTCGCGGTACGGAGAAATTCATGCGTGACATCATCATTGCGTTGGTCGTGTTGTTGGTGCTGCTGATCGGTGGTGCCGTCACGGGACTGCTGACGGCGGCGTTCACGAATCCGGCGATCGGGTTCGGTGGAGCAGCCGGGTTGATCGTGCTGCTGATCGCCCTGAGCAAAGTGCCGCTGAGTTACAACCTTCAAAATCTGCTGGTCCGTTGGCGGACGACGTTGCTGACCGGGTTGGCGTTCACGATGGTTTTGGCGTTGCTGACCGTGATGCTGGCGTTCGTCAAAGGGATGTATGTGCTGACGAAATCGAGCGGTCAGCCGCGCAACGTGATGGTGCTGGCGGAAGGCTCGACGGACGAAGGCTTCAGCAATCTCGAAATCGCGAAAGTCGGCGACATCGAAGCTCAGGATGCGGTCGCGAGGGACGGCCAGCAGCCGCTGCTCAGCCGCGAGGCGTACATCATCGTGAATCAGCCGGTCGATGCCTCGGTGAAGGGCCGGCCCGAACGTCGCTTCTTGCAGATGCGCGGTGTCGAAGATGCGCCGCTGACCGGCCGAGTTCACGGTCTGCCGCTGCACGAAGGAGGAAGCTGGCTTTCGGACGCGGGCGTGCGCGAGCTCCCCGCCAAAGGAGACTCCAAGGAGCCGGTCAACGCCTACGAGGTGATTCTCGGTGAAGGGATCGCTCGCGAGATGGGTGCGGATCGCCCGGAAGCCATGTCGAAACCGCAACTCAATCGTTTGGATGTCGGCGACACGTTTCAGGTCAACAGTCGAATGTGGGTGATTGTCGGCGTGTTGAAGTCGGCCGGGAGCACGTTTGATTCGGAAGTCTGGGCCAAGCGCTCGATCATTGGCCCGATGTTTGGCAGCGAGTCTTATTCGACGCTCGTGCTGCAAGCCTCGAAAGATTTTCACCGCGATCAGCGAGCTGCCTACAAAGAAGAACGGCTCGCGAA
>CAZILR010000274.1:0-7000 GCA_964539995.1 uncultured Planctomyces sp. | reverse complement strand
AGCCGTACCGTCGTTGGCCTCAGTTGGCTGGTTCCGGTCGCTTTGAAATATCCACGACTCATCAGCCGGAACGCGCTAGCGTCCGGTTGCTTTGATTCCACACAAACCGGTCGCTAGCGCGATCCGGCTGATTTGCGATTCGCTCGCTCAATTTCATTTGGAGAAGACTCATGGCTGAAATTACTGCTGCCGCCGTCAAGGCGCTGCGCGAACTGACCAATCTGCCGCTGATGGATTGCAAGCAAGCACTCACAGAAGCCGACGGCGATCAAACCAAGGCCGTTGAGGTTTTGAAGACAAAGTTCAAGAAGGTGATGCTCAAGCGCGCCGACAACGCGACTTCGGAAGGCAAAATTTGGATCGAGTCCAAGCCGGACGGCTCAGAAGCCGCGATGATCGAACTGCAATGCGAATCGGCTCCCGTGGCCGGCGCGGAGTCGTTTCTCTCGCTCGCTCGGCAGTGTGCTCAGCAGTTGCTCAACGGACCTGGTGCTGATTCGCCGGAAGCTCTGTTGGCTCAGCCAGCACCAGAGGCTCCGGGCAAGACGTTGAATCAGTTGTACGAGGACGTGGTGAACTCGATCCGTGAGAAAATCGTCCTGGCGCGAGTCGTCCGCGTGAAAGGCCCGGCTGGCGGCTACGTTCACCACGACGGCAAGCAAGGCGTACTGTTCCAGGCCGAGGGTGCGAATCTGACTGCTCCGGTCCTGCGCGACGTCGCGATGCACATCGCCGCGCTCAAACCGGCCTGCACACTGCCGGAAGAACTCCCTGCCGACGCGGTGAACGCCGAGCGTGATCGCTTGCGAGCCGAAGCCAAGAAGACCGGCAAGCCAGACAACATCATTGAGAAAATCGTGGATGGCCAGTTGGGCGTGTTTTACTCCGAGCAAGGTGTGCTCGTCGCCCAGCCGTTCGCGAAGGATGATTCCAAGAAAGTCAGCCAAGCTCTCGCCGAAGCCGGCCTGAAAGCCGTCAACTTCACCCGCTGGGTGCTGGGCCGCTAGTTTGTCGTTCCGCCTTCCGGCGGCTGCTTTTTCGAGTGGAATCGGGGGGCCGCAGTGCCCCCCGTTTCTATTTTTCAAAGTCCTCCAGACTTCTGAGGATCAGTCATGTCCGACCGTCCCAAGCGCATCCTGCTGAAGATCAGCGGCCAGAGTTTCTGCCGGCCCGGCGAGACCGGCATTCACATGGAAGAGATCACCAGCATCTGCGAGCAGATCAAACGGGTCGTCGATCAGAGTGGCGTGCAACTGGCAATTGTCTGCGGCGGCGGAAACATTCTCCGAGGCAAAGAGTTCGCCGCCGTGAGCGCGTCGATCAAGACGCCGACCGCGCATTACATGGGTATGCTGGCCACGGTCATCAACGGACTCGCGCTGCAAGACGCACTTGAAAATGCCGGCGTGCAGACGCGACTGCAAACGGCGATTCAAATGGAAAAGGTGGCCGAGCCGTTCATTCGCCGCCGCTGCATCCGTCATCTGGAAAAAGGCCGAGTCGTCATCCTGGCCGCCGGCACCGGCAGCCCCTTCGTAACGACCGACACCGCCGCCGCCCTGCGTGCTCGCGAAATCGAAGCGGATGTGCTGCTGAAAGCAACCAAGGTGGATGGCATCTACTCCGAAGACCCGGAGAAGAATCCACACGCTGTCCGCTACTCAGAGATTTCGTACCAGGACTTCCTGCGACAGAACCTGAAAGTGATGGACGCTCAAGCGATTCATCACTGCATGGAACACAACATTCCGATCGTCGTCTTCAACTACAAAAAGACCGGCAACATCGAACGCGCCGCGGCCGGCGAGCGCGTCGGCACGCGCGTGCTGCCCGCCGCGGAGATCACGAAAGCCTGACAAGGTGAGGGGGTGACAAGGTGACTCAGAGAGCGGTCCGCGTCACCTTGTCACCCCCTCACCTTGTCACCGTTTCATCCCCCATGCCTATCCCACAACACCAAATCCTGATGGGCGTCGGCATCGCCTCGATCTGCGTGACCGGTTTGGCGAGATACCGGTGGCTGATGACCAAGACTCCCAAGGGGCAGGCGTTGGTCAATCGCTTCGGCGAGACCACTGCGCGAAACGTGATTTGGTTGCTTTGCCTGCTGGGTTTGACGTTCGGCTCACTGCTGGCCAGCGGCATTGTGCGGCCGATTACCTGGTAGTCGCTGGGCCAGACGCACGAATGCAACTCGCGTCGCTACTGGCTGAAAGCCGAGCGACTCGTACAGCGAAACCGCCGGAATGTTTCGAACGTCCGCGACGATGAGCAATCGTTCGACGTTCGTGTTGCGAGCAGCGTCCAGCGCATCCAGCAGCATCGCTCGTCCGATACCACTGCCACGAGCTGACTCAATCACGCCGAGGTACAAGACTTCCCACGCTTGCTGATCGGGACGCTCCGCCATCAACAGAATTCCGACATCGACTCCCGCTCGACGGTACAGCCGCCACATATCCGGGGTGAACGAGCCGGCGGCTTCGTGATTCTTCAGCGACTGTTCGCCATCACGCACGCCATTGAACTCCGGGCAGTCGAGCGATCCACGATACGTTGCCTCCAAGACGTTGACGAACTCGCGACGATTCCGTGATCGACGATATGGCTCGTAGCTCAACAGCGAACGCTCCACTCGCTTCGGCCATGTTGAGCTGCCGGCCAACGGCCGCTCGAAAAACCGCAGTTCCGTCAGCCGATCGAAGCCGTTGCGCTGCATCGCCGCGTGCTCGCGAGATTGATTCCGCTCCAACAACGCTTGCCCGATCCAAGCATCCTCGGCATCGAGTTGTCGGGCCGCTTCGGCGAGTAATTCATCTTCGATGACCTCGGCGGCGGGACCGCTGAGTCGTTTGAGCAGCGGAACATCCACGACCGGCGGCCAAACCATCCCGACATCATCGTCTCGGAGAATCGTCAGTTGGACTCCAACCAGCCGATCGTCGATCTCCGCCAGCAGCAGATCATGAGGATCGAAATCCTCGTCCTCGATCTCTTGCTGAATCTCAGCGATTCGCTGAGCTCGCGCGGCGGCGGGCCACTCGGAGAACAACAACTCCAACGCAGGCTGAAGTCGCTCGCCAGTCGCCGACACGATGCGAAGCATGGCAGAGGTTCGCTAGTTGTGCCGACAACATCCCGGACCACAACTGTGAGCACTCGGCGGCGGACACGACGAGCCGAGCACCGGCAACGATTTCGATCCACTGGACCGCACGGCCGGGGCACTCAGCAACTTGCGAATGTCCGATGTCCCGCAGGTCGGACAAGCCGGAGCTTCGTTGGCTCGCACCAACTCCTCGAACGTGTGATCGCAGGACGGGCATTCAAACTCGAACATCGGCATGGTGGCGGGCACTCCTGCGTGAGGCGGACTGGTCACGATCAAGGAGCGGGATTGTAGAGTCGTTTGATGGGGACTTCACCTTTCCGGGAAGCCGGCGGCGTCCTCTCGCGAAGATCGGCTGGCGAACTCACGATCGTACTGCCTGAGACGCTTGCGGTTGGCGACTGTGAGGCGATCGGAACAAGACTCTCCTGGCTAAAAACAAAGACCAGCACGCAAGCCGCCGTCACCGCCAGTGCGGCGAACCAACCGTTGAACTCACCGCGCGGTGAATCGGTCGCGCGCTCTTGAAGCCGATTGGCCAACACGGGCCAGACACTGTCGGACTTCGGACGAATCTCTTGGGTGCGGCTGCGCTGCAACACTGCGAAGCCGCTCTGGTGTTGCTCCCAAATTTGTTGGCAATTCGAGCAGGCCTGAAGATGACCCTGCAACTCTTGGCTCTCGGCCGGAGAAAGATCTTCTCCCACGGCCAAAGCCATCTGACGCTGAGCAGTCTTACAATTCATTGTTCGCTCTCCGCACTTTCGGAGGGGGTGAAATTCTCAGGCAGCACAGTTCCGTGCCGCTTGCCCCAGTAATACTGAAACCGATGACGGGCCTCCGCCAGTCGCCAACGAATCGTCGCCTCTTTGCGATGCAGGACCGCCGCGATCTCGGAGGTGGAAAAGTTCTCCAGATCGCGCAGCGTTAGCACCGTGCGGTACTTCTCAGGAATCATCTGCAAGACTTTCTGGACCTCCTGTTGCAAGTCCAGCGCTTTGCGGGGATCGGCGACCGGTGGATCGGGAGTTTTCTCCTTCCACCGATCGGTGAACAGCGACCAGCGGCCTCGGCGTTTTTTGCGGCGGAGATAATCCAGCGTCAGATTCACGCCGACCCGAAACAGCCACGGACCAAATCGTCGGGATGAGTCGAACTGTTCCAATCGGTCGTAAACTTTCAGGAAGGTCTCCTGAGCCAAATCCTCTGCCGTCTCCATGTTGTGGACAAACCGGTAAATGACGCGAACCAGTCGCTGTTCGTACCGCAACACGAGTTCGCCGTAGGCCGCTTGGTCGCCATGACGCGCAGACTCCACCAGCCGAGCGTCACTCAAACCGCTCTGCTCGTGTAGATTTTCGTCAACCTGCGCCTGTGGCTCCACAATGGTCATCATCTGGCGAGTCCTCGGAAGTGTCGCCTTTTACGGCCAACGGACTCGCCGCGTTGGAGAGTTTTTGCCGCGAGACGGTACTTCTCGCCTCGCCGCTGCCAAACCGGAGCATTGTTGCGAGTCGCGACCGTTCTCGCACCGGTTTCGCAACGACTCCGCAGGCACTACAAAATCTCGCGTGATTAGAGTTTTGCGCCTGTCCTTTGGAGACCCTCAGAATGAGTTCACACCACAGCTTGTACGAGCGACTTGGCGGCGTCTACGCGATTGCGGCCGTCGTCGATGATTTCATCGACCGGATCATGCTGGACTCGCGACTCAACGCCAATCCAAAGGTCGATGAGGCTCATCACCGTGTCTCGAAAGCCGGTTTCAAGTACCTCGTCACCGAGCAAGTCTGCTGGGCCGCCGGCGGCCCACAGTGCTACACCGGCAAGTCGATGCGCGACTCGCACGCCCACCTCGAAATCACTGAATTCGAGTGGCAATCGTTCCTCGACGATCTGCGGCAAACCTTCGATAAGTTCGACGTTCCCGCCGCCGAGCGGGCCGAACTGCTGGCCATCGTCGAGAGCACCAAGTCCGACATCGTTCTGAAATAGGTCTCCCCACCATGCCCGAAGAAGCGGAAATCTCCTCCGTCTGCCCCACGATCGGCGAGGCTGGGATTGGTCGAGTGGTTGCCGGCTTCTATCGCCAAGTTCCCAGCGATGACGTGCTCGGTCCGATGTACCCGCCTCAAGACTTAGCCGAAGCCGAGTCGCGACTACGCGAGTTTCTGATCTTTCGATTCGGAGGCTCAGACCGATACATCCAGCAGCGCGGGCACCCGCGACTGCGAATCAGACACGCTCCGTTCGCGCTCACGCAACAAGCTCGTGATCGTTGGGTCACCTTGATGGACCAAGCGTTGTCCGAAGCCGAACTCCCGCCAGCAATCGAAACGATCATGCGCGAGTTCCTGCATCAGATCGCGACGTTTCTGATCAACTCCTGATGCGGTCCACTTGTGTCACTTTACCTTTTCGGAAGGCTTCACCGGCTGCACCACGAATCGATACGGCCTCGGCTTAGCAACCAAGCGTTGCAGTTCTTCGAGACGTTCATTGGTTGGCTGAGTCGCGGTCGCCAACTCCTCGACCAGCGGATTGTTCGAGAGATGCAGCCTTCCCAACAAGTTCCCCACGGCCAACTCGCTGCGAGCATTTGTCAGATGAACCAGCGCGTCTGCTTGAGCGTTCCAGGGACCGCCCGGCTGCCAAGCGTTCGCCGTCGTCGAGGCGATGTTGACTCCCTCGCTCAGTTGCGCGGCCGTGAACGAACCGATCGCGCGATCATCCGCCGAGACGTCGTACTTTCCAGCCGGCAGATTCTTCACGCTCAACAAGTACCGACTTAACTCGGACGGCACCGGCACAAATCGGTAATGCAACGCGAAGAAAATGCCATGATTGAACGGCAGTCCGTCGTCCAGCCGAGTGAACTCCAACCGCTCGCCATCGCGACGGATCTTTGTGACTTCACAACCGGCCGCGGCCACGGCCTTCGCTTCAGCAAAGTCGAGCGTTGCGGACGAGACCTCGGCCGGAGCATTCAACCCCTTCAGGATCGCGAACGCCATCGCTAGTTGACCGAGATCGTTCAGATGCACTCCATCGGCAACATGCAGCGTGTCCTTCTTCGCGTCGTCTTTCGTGTTGACCTTTTCGTTCCAGGCGGCGATGCGTTTCTGCACCTCGCGCATCGAGCGTTGCACGTCGATCGCCTCACCGCCCAGCGACTTCGACAAGGCCATTCCCTCGTCACACATCTTTTGCAGAAAGCTGTCTTCGCTCTTCGCCGGGTCAGCGGCCGTGACCGCCGCCGAACACAGATAAACTCGCACGCCACGCTCGCGACAGGCCGTCACAATCCCGCGCACACCGTCGAGATATTTTCGTTTGTGCTCCTCGTCCGCGTACACGCCCCAGCCGATGTCGTTGGTTCCGAAGGCAACCGTCAGCACGGTCGCCTTGTGAGCGAATACGTCTCGCTCCAGACGCTTCAATCCTCCCTCCGCCGTGTCTCCACCGAATCCAGCATTGATGAACCGCACCTTCCGATTCGGAAAACGGAGCAGCGTGTAGTTTTCGATGAATTTCCCATAAGTCCTCGCCGCCGTGAGGCTGTCTCCCAAGAGCACGACCGTATCGCCGTCCTTGAGAGCGAAGTCGGCAGCAGACGTCGGCAATGCAAGGCAAAGTCCGAGGCACGTCGTCAGGATCAAACGCAGTGTTGTTGTTTGCATTTCGACATCTCCTCAGGGAGTACGAACCGTGGCGAACGGGAGGCATGAGCCTCCTGTTTCTTCGGACCAGCCGGCTGACGCCGGCCGTTCGCCAAAGTCGAAAAGGGACAAGCGAAACGAAAAGGCAGTGTCTTAATTTCGTTTAACCGCAAGCCGCAGGCGTGCGCGAATGCCGCCCCAACGCGCGTGCCTGCGGCTTGCGGTTAAACGA
>CAZILR010000273.1:0-7012 GCA_964539995.1 uncultured Planctomyces sp. | reverse complement strand
ATTTACGATTACCTGCGAATCTTGTGGTGCCGACTCGGCACACTGCATTGCCCTGAATGCGGTATCGCGGTCACGACGCAATCGACCGATGAGGTCATTGATTCGATTTTGGCTGAGGGACAAGGGCGTAGGGTGGGTCGAGGCACGAGACCCACCAAATCGAGGACTGGCACGGCGGTGGGTCTCGATGACTCGACCCACCCTACGAACTCACCCCTCACCCCTCTTCTCATCCTCGCTCCGCAGGATGTCAAAGTTGGTGACAAGCACGAGCGGTTGTGGGAGTCGCTGAAGACGCGCGGCTATCGGCGCGTGCGCATCGACGGGACAACCTACCGACTGGAAGACGTTCCCAAAATCGACCGCAAGAGCAAGCACCTCGTCGAGGTCGTTGTCGATCGCGTCGCCGCCGGTCAGTCGCGCAGCCGGCTGGCAAGTTCGGTCGAGCAAGCCTTTGATCTTGGCCGTGGCTTTATCCGAGTTGCTCATGTCGATGACAATGTTTCGGAGGAGCACTGGCGAATCGACAGCTACTCGCTGCATTTCGCCTGTCAGCAATGCGGTCGCGGGTTTGAACAACTCACGCCGCACAACTTTTCGTTCAACAGCCCGCTCGGTTGGTGCCCCGGATGCGAAGGCTTGGGAGTCCAACAAGGGACTGACCTCGGCGCACTGATCAATGAGCCGAAGAAGTCGCTGGCCGACGGAGCGGTCACGGCCTGGCCCAATGTCGCGAGCAGTCCGCTGTTCCGAATGATGCTGACCGCGTTGGCTCAGCAATTTGGAATCCCGCTGGACGTGCCGTTCGAGCGGCTCGATCCGCGTCACAAACGGCTGGTGCTGCACGGGACGGGGGAACGGTGGGTGGAAGTACCGAGTACCGAGTACCGAGTACCGAGTGGGAAAGCCAAAAAGAATTCGGATGATCCTCGGAACTCGGAACTCGGAACTCGGAACTTCTCCTTCCAGTACAAGGGCCTCTACCCCGCCATCGAAGAGGCGGGCCGCGTGTCGTACTCGTACCGGCATCGACTGTTCGGCATGACCGGCGAGGTCGCATGCTCGGCGTGTGACGGTAGCCGGTTGCGTGACGATGCGGCGAGCGTGCGGATGCGAGGATACACGTTGCAGCAGCTTTGCGAATTGCCGCTCGATGAGGCGTTGAAGTTCTTGAAGACGCTCAAGCTGACCGGCAGCGATAAGAAAATCGCCGGGGACTTGCTGAGCGAGGCGACGCATCGGCTGACGTTTTTGGTCGATGTCGGCTTGAAGTATCTAAGTCTCGCGCGGACGTTGCCGACACTGTCCGGCGGCGAGTGTCAGCGGATTCGACTGGCTGGGCAGATCGGGCGAGCGTTGACCGGCGTGTTGTATGTGCTCGACGAACCGACGATCGGGCTGCATCCGCGCGACAACGGCCGCCTGTTGTCGGCATTGAAGAGGCTGCGAGACCTCGGCAACACGCTGGTTCTGGTTGAACACGATCGCGAAGTGCTCGGAGCCGCCGATCGGCTGTACGACTTTGGGCCGGGAGCAGGACGGCTCGGTGGAACGGTGACGGCGGAAGGTTCGCCGACCCAGATTGGCCGCGATGAGAAGTCGCTGACGGGCCAGTTCTTGTCGGGACGCCGCGAGATTCCGATTCCGGTGACACGGCGGATGAGTAGTGGGCAGAAGGCAGAAAGCAGAAGGCAGAAGGCGAAAGGCAGAGAAACTCAAATGCCATCTGTGCCTTCCGCCTTCCGCCTTCCGCTTTCTGTGCCCGGTAGCGGCTGGCTGGAAGTGCTCGGCGCTCGGCATCGCAACTTGCGGAACGTGCATCTCAAAATTCCGCTGGGGACGCTGACGGTCGTGACCGGAGTCAGCGGATCGGGAAAGAGTTCGCTGATTCAAGAGACGCTCGCGAAGGCGGTCGCTCGGAAACTGCATCGGCTCAATGAAACGCCCGGACCGCACGACGAACTGCGTGGGCTTCAGCACATCGACAAATTGATCCTGGTTGATCAGCAACCGATTGGGAACACGCCGAAGTCGAATCCGGGGACGTTCACCGGCGTGTTCGACGAGATTCGCGAGTTGTTCGCGCAATTGCCCGAATCGAAAGTGCGCGGCTGGCGAGCCGGCCGTTTCAGCTTCAATCGCGCAGGAGGTCGCTGTGAACCATGCGAAGGGAACGGCCAAAAGCTGATCGAGATGCACTTCCTGCCCGACGTCTGGATTGAATGCGATCAATGCCGAGGCAAGCGGTACAACGCCGAGACGCTGACCGCGAAGTACCGCGGGCAGTCGATTGCTGATGTGCTCGACATGCCGATCGGTCAGTCGCGTGAACTCTTCGAGAACATCCCGCGCATTCGTGGGCCGTTGGCGACGCTGTGTGCGGTCGGATTGGATTACCTGACGCTCGGTCAATCCGCGCCGACCCTGTCGGGAGGCGAGGCTCAGCGAGTGAAACTGGCGGCGGAACTCGCGCGGCCGCAGACTGGCAAGACGTTGTACATCCTCGACGAGCCGACCACCGGACTGCATTTCGATGACATCGACAAGCTGCTGAAGGTGCTCAACAGCTTGGTCGAAAAGGGGAACACGGTCGTCGTCATCGAGCACAATCTCGACGTCATCAAGACGGCCGATTGGCTGATCGACCTCGGCCCCGAAGCGGGCGACGGCGGCGGCTGGATCGTCGCTGAGGGAACGCCGGAAGATGTAGTCGAGAAGTTCCGAGGAAAGAGTGAGCTTCGCTCGGAACTCGGAACTCGGAACTCGGAACTCACTTCTCACACGGCCAATGCACTTGCTCCGATCCTTGCGACGGGCGCTCGTGGTGAGCGGGCCATCTTCGACGCCGATGCCGTGCGCAAAAAGAAGGCCGGGGATGTCACGCTTAGCGAGTTGGGGCGTGACGCCAAGATGCCTTGGCAAGTCAACGGCCGCAGGTGGCATCTCGTGGACCGCGTTGCTCTCAACAGCAAACCGTGTCGTTGGGAAAGCGCGGCCCTGGAACGAGTGATTGATTTCTTGGAGGCCGTCCCGAAACCGACCGCTTCTGCCAAGGTTGCGAAGTCACCAGCCCCGAAGCTCGCATCGCTGCCGAGCAAACTGCGCGGCAAGATCACGACCGGCGCGGCCTTGAAGCAGCAACAAGACGAACGAGGACCGGCGGCGCTGCTCGACCCGTCCGCTCGGCTGACGACCAATTGGGACGAACGTAGCGTCGTCGAAGTCATCGGACCTGACGCCTCGCGCGGTTGGTTCTTGCACGCGATGACCGGCGACGAGTGGTTGCTGACCCTGAAGTTTCGCGTCCCGGAAAACACGTTTCAGCAAAAGTCGTTGGTCGCGGCGTTGAAGCTCAAGCCGGTGGACGACATTCGCGAGATCGAAGCCTACGGCCGAGCTGACCGTGTTCGCGTCAAAGAGGCTGGCGGCTCCTGGCAAGAAGTCACGATCACCGTGCATTGGCTGCGTGAGATCGACTCGCCCGCGTTCTGGAGTTTCCTGGACGAAGCCAAGCGAGCCTATTTGTTGAAAGCGGGCCGCCGCCGCAAGGTGACTCGCTGAGTGCCGACTTGTTCCGCCAATCTGGCTGCGGTCGGCTTGACGTCAAAAGCATCAAACTGATGTCAGCCGTATTCCGCGCGGTGTGTCGCAATTCGCGAGAGGGGTTCGCGAAGTGGCTTTGACGCCGTGCCGATCGTTCGTCCTGCTCGCTCTGGCACGGTGTTCGCCAACGCGAAGGAGACGGAATCGCCAAGTCTGGGCGAAAAGGTTCCGTCCCGCGCAGGTGCAAGGAGTCAATCATGTGCAAAGCTTGGTTCATCGCAGTGGTGCTAGTGCTGACCGGAGGGATCTCGCTGGCCTTGGGCAAGGTGCCGGATGGACGAACCATTCAGAAAAGCGCTCCTCCGAAATCCCACTCGACCCCGTCCGCGCCAAAGTCAACTCCGGCACCTGTTCATCGTCCCGCACCCGCGCCGACTCCACGGCAAGCCCCGGCTCCGACACCACGACCAGCTCCCGTTCAACGACAGGCCTCCGCTCCAACTCCAGCACCGGCCGCCAAGGTCAATCCAACTCCCACTGTCAAATCCGCTCCGTCGGCCCCGGTGTCATCTCGCGCAGCGCAATCCTTCGGACGAGTTGAGCACTCGTCACGCCATACGGAATCACGATCCAGTCAATCCGCACGGCCAGCACCGACACCTGCCGTGCCATCGGTTTCCACGGGAAAAATCGGCAAGGCCCTTGGCCCCCTGCCCGCTCCGAGCGCCGGCAAGAACGATCACGGAAAAACCAATCGTTCTGCGATGGAAAATCACACAGAGCACAAGCATGCCAGCAGCAAACCTGTGACTCATGGATCGCACGGGACATCGTCGCTGCCGACGGCTCCCAAGTTCGAAACGAACGGCAAGATCCCTCCGTTTGGATCGTCGTTGTCGGCGGCGAAACCCTCTGCGGTGTCATCAGCTCATCACCACGGACACTCCACGAACGCCACACCGCGACTGCCAAGCAACATTCTCCCGGTTCGCAAAGATCGCGATGACCATCGCGATCTTCGAGACGCGAGCGATCATCGTCCTACGAATGATCGACGATACGACGATCACCACCACTCAACTCATCACGGGCATTCGCATGGCCCACGCCGATCAGGCGGATTGTCCTGGCTGATTGTCGGAGGTTCGTCGTTCGGCCGGAATTGCTACGGGTATGGCTACGGTTACGGTTCGGGCTACGTCGCTCCCGCCTATTTCTACACTGCACCCTCCGAGGTTTACGTTTCGACAACCGTCGTCCAACCGGAGGTGAGCATCAATTCGTATTCCGCCGCCAGTGTTGTTCCGCCGCAACAACAGCAACTGACCCCGGACGAATTCGCGGCACTGCCGCTCGAACGTCAACGCGACCTGTTGCTGCAAGCACTGAACGCTTTGGAGGAAGATTTTACTCGTTCGCCAAACGGCGAGGATTGGTCACGGCATCTGCAACTGGCGACGATCGCCAAGCTGCTGACGGATGGCGAGGATCGTCCCGATACGACACTGCGAGCACGGTTGCGAAGCATTGTGCAACTCTTCGATGAAGTCGCTGGCAATGCCGATTACAAAGCGGTCTCGGACCTGATGAGCTTCCGCGTTTTGCACATGGGCTTGCATGAATTCGCCGCCGAGGAGATTGACCGATCTCGCCGCCAGCTCTCGAATGCCGCCAGCAATCTGTCGAAAAACCTCGAAGCGTGGTCGAGTGGCCAACGCTGGCGCGATTATCTGCAACTCGAATGGATGATCGGCACTGACGAGGAAATGCAGATCGACCTGGAGGCTCGGCTGGTTCGCTTCGAGAAGCTGCTCGAAAAGTTCGATCGCGTGAAGTCGGACGATCAGTTCCAAATCATCACGCAGTCGCCGGAGTTTGGACGGACGCACGAGGCACTGCATCGGTTCGCCGGTCATCTTCAGCAGCTTGTGACCGAGTTCCGCAAGACGGAGCAACAGCAACCGGACGCGAAACTCGTCCTGCCCGCCGCGCCGCAATAAATCCGACGGTGGTCGCGGCCTTTGTGACGCGAACGGTGCCGATCGTTCCGGTCAGCAATCTTTCAAAGCCCTTCCAACCGCTTGAGCGCGTCCTTGTACTCGTAATCAACGGCGAGAACTTCGCTGTAGTGCTCACCTGCTTTGTCAGCCTCTTTGGCCTCTTCGCACAGGCGGCCAAGATAGTAATGAACCTCCAAGAATGATTCGCGATGCTCTTGAGCATTGAGTTTCGGAACCGCCTTCTCCAACTGCTTGCGAGCGAGAATTCCTTTTTTCTCTTGGATGAAGCACTTGGCGAGCAGCAACAGGGCTGGCCCTTCCATGCGCGTATCTTGGACTGAGGCTTGGAACAGCGGGATTGCTTGCGAATACATCTTCAACTTGAAGAACCGCTCGCCGAGCGTGAACTTGAGCTTGAGGTCGTTTGGATAACGCTCGACCCGTGCGCGATAGCATTCGACTTCGCGTTTCAGCAGCTCGGTCGCTTGAGCCTTCGCCATCGCGTCCGCCTCTTTGTCCTCCGGCGTTTTGGCAGCGTTGGACTTGGCGATCTCGACGCTCTTTCGCATCAAGTCGATTTCGACGTCTTCCAATTGCTCGCGGATGTTGGGATCACCGCCGGAGAGTTCCAGAGCCTTCTGGTACATTCCGCCGGCCTCTTCGAGCTTACCCCCTCGGCGATAGAAGTCAGCCAGCTTGATGAAGGCGTGTTTATTATCCGGGTCTTTGCGGACAGCCCGTTGCAAGTCGGCTTCCTCGGATTGCCCCGGTCCGTCGGCGGCGGCGGTTGCAGAGGTCTGTTTGCCGATCGCCTTGCGGATCGCCTCGATCGATTTCTCTTTTTTATCTCCGCCCTCGTCTTCGAATTCGCCTTTATCGATGACCGAACTGGCGTTGAGTTGCGTGATCTTTGAGCGGGCTTCCATGTCGAGCGGGTCAAGCTTAAAGACTCGCTCCCAATACTTGAGCGATTCGAGGAACTCACCCTTCTGCTCGAGGAGTGCTCCCAGCGCCTTGAGAATGATTTTGTTATTGGGATCAGTCTCGACAGACCATTTATAGCCTTGCACCGCGACGTCGTTGAACCCTTGATTGGCGGTGGCCTCGGCCATGTCGGCATTGAGTTCGGCGTCCCAAGGAACGAGCGTCAAGCCTTCTTCCGCAGACAGGTCGAGGTTCGCCCAGTTCTTCGTCATGCGAGCCTTCTTGATGCTCGCTTTGACTCCCATCAACCGCATGCCAGCCATCTTGGCCCCGGTCCCTTTGGGGTACTTTCGGCGTTCGACGCCGCGCAGAGTCTGACGGAACATCAAGTTGTCTGGTGCGAACTTCACGGACTGCCCGAACATCTCGATGGCATAGTCCCAGTTCTGCTTGACCATCGCCTCGGTCCCTTTTTTGAAGCAGTCCGCGGCGATTTTTTTCTTCGGATCGTCAGCCATGTGGTAATCGTTTTGGAAATCGAATTC
>CAZILR010000272.1:5846-7018 GCA_964539995.1 uncultured Planctomyces sp. | reverse complement strand
GGTTACGACCGCTACATGCAGATTGCTCGTTGCTTCCGCGACGAAGACCTGCGTGCCGACCGGCAACCGGAGTTCACGCAGATCGACGTCGAGATGGCCTTCGTCGAACAGGAAGACATCCTCAGCACGATCGACGGCCTGATGGCGCACCTCTTCCGCGAGATTCGTGGTGAAGTGTTGCCGCTGCCGCTGACTCGACTCACTCACCGCGAGTCAATGGAACGCTTCGGCAACGACAAGCCGGACCTCCGTTTCGGCATGGAACTGCAAGACCTCGGCGAGATCGTGAAGGATTCGACCTTCGGAGTTTTCAAAGACACGCTCGCCAACGGTGGCCGAGTCCGCGGCCTGTGCGCGAAAGGGGCGGCCGACAAGTACAGCCGCAAAGGGATCGACGAGCTGACCGAGTTCGTCAAAATCTACGGCGCGAAAGGGCTGGCCTTCTTCAAGATGAAGGACGGAAAACTCGAATCGTCGATTACGAAGTTCTTCACCGACGACCAACAAGCCGCGATCATCACCAAGTTCGGAGCGGAGAACGGCGACCTGATCCTGTGTGTTGCCGACAGCAACAAAGTCACGTCCGCCGCGCTCGCCGCGCTGCGCAACCGGCTCGGCAAGGAGCTGAACCTGTACGATCCGAGTTCGATGAAGGTCGCCTGGATCGTCGAGTTCCCGCTCTTCGGCTGGAACGAGGAAGAGCAGAAGTGGGACGCCGAGCATCACCCGTTCTGCTATCCGGTGAAGGATGACCTGCCCTACCTCAAGTCCGATCCCGGCCGCGTGCGTGCTCAGTCGTATGACTTGGTTTGCAATGGTTACGAAGCGGCCAGCGGCAGCGTCCGAATCCACGACCCCGACGTGCAGCAGCAAGTCTTCGACTTTATCGGCGTCACTCCGGAAGTCGCTCAAGAACGCTTCGGTTTCCTGTTGGACGCGCTCGCTCATGGAGCGCCGCCGCACGCCGGAGTCGCGCTGGGCCTCGATCGTTGGGTCATGCTGTTCCTCGGCAACGACAACATCCGCGAGGTGATCGCGTTTCCGAAGACTCAGAAAGCCGCCGATCAAATGACCGGCGCGCCGGCCGATGTCGATACCAAGCAACTCCGCGACTTGCATATCAAGACGGATGTGCCAAAGCCATAAGTTCGAGTTTTGCACTTTGGGTGGCC
>CAZILR010000272.1:0-5746 GCA_964539995.1 uncultured Planctomyces sp. | reverse complement strand
CCTTCACGACTCACGTTCTCTTCTCAGGCAGCGGCTGACAGTGTGTCGGCTGCGATTTCCATGTCTGAAGAGGAGAACTCTCATGACGAAATGGATGAAGCGAGGAATGTGCGCCGTGCTCATTGTGCTCGGCGCGAGCCTGCTGGCCGGGACGGCCGAGGCTCATTCCCGGCGCGGTGGCTACTCCCAGCGCCATCACTACGGTGGTGGTTACGGTGGCTATCGCGGCTATAGCTACGGATACGGCTATGGCGGTGGGTATCGAGGAGGCTACAGCGGTTACTACTCCGCACCGCGCGGGTACTACGGTGGCTACGCGCCGCGGTACTACGGTGGCTACGGCTATTGCCGCTGATCCTTCGCAGCAGCCCGGCGGCAGGAGGTCGCCGGGCTGCTTTTTCAGCACGACGCGCCAGCGAGTGATCTTCGCATGAACCACTCGCTGGCGCGTCGTGCTGGTGTCGGTGAGTGAAACGACTCGGAGAAGTCGGTCTCACGAAAAACGGAAAGGGATTTGAAAATCGTCGGGAAGAAATCAGCAGCTTCTTCGTTGTCTTGAGCGACCGGCAACGAGGGTTCTCGCAAAGGTGCGAGACACGTCGCCGGAAGAAACTCCACACGAAGGAATCCCGATCATGACGCCGTCTCTCTGCTCGATCTGTCTCATCGCTCACTCTCGAACGCTGGTCATCCAATTGAAATCAGGCACTTACGGTTCCTTGGATTTGGACCAGCTCGATCAACTAGAAGCCGAATTTCGAGAACACAGCCTGATCCATTCTGCGGACGAAGTGATCGTTGATTTGTCGGCAGTGAAAACGGGTGGCTCAGGACTCCTCGGCTGCCTCAGTCGATTTCGCGATGACTTGTCGCAAGCCGAAAAGCGTTTGGTGATTTGTGGCGACCAAATCGGCTTGATCGCTCTGGTCGGCTGGTCTCAGCGGATGAACTTGCGGGCCGATTTGTGCCAAGCCTTGGACCACAGTGTCCGCACGGCGGCGTAGGCCGGCCGAAAGCGGCGTTTCAGGCCAAAATGTCTGCCTCTGAAATCTGGGCGATGCCGATTCGACACCTTCACCTGGAAAATCTTGCATCCCATTTTGGGATTCTGTTTGCGTGTTTCCCTGACAGGAATGTTAAACTCCCGCCCGTGTGATTCGGGCCAAATTCGCAGTCCGGTTGAGCCAGTCGGACTCGTCTGCTTCACATCAGATTCTTTGAAGTTTTTGGAGGAGGGTTCGCCATGTTTGATCGACGATTTGCCAAGCGAGCCGTGCTGGGTTCACTGGCTCTCAGTGCGTATGTGTTGACGGTCGGATCGGGGCATCCCGCCTTCGGCTCGCCTCCTAAAGGTGGTGGGTTTGGCGGATTTGGGCGGCCGTCTACGGGAGACTGGATCAACTTTGGAATTGGTGCGGCCAACGCCATCAACCGCTCGCAGCAGCAACAGCATCCGCCGCAGTACCAACAGCCGCAGCAGCATTATTATCCAGCACCACAACAGCAGGTGGCTCCGCCGCAAGCTCAGATTCAGCCCAACGCGATTCCCGAACGGAAGGTCGAACCAGAGAAGAACGCGGTTCCGCTCGCGGACAAGATCGTGCCGCTGCGCAAGCGTGAAGCCAAGTGTTACCTGGGGTCACTCGGCAACAACATCGACAAAGCGGGCGAGGCGGCGGACAACGCCTGGAAGAATCACAAGAAGGCCATTGGCGAACAGTTGCTGAAGTCGTTGGCGAAGCTCATCACGGACGAAGCCGCGCTGAAGCAAATCACGGAACTGCTGGCGAGCGGTGACTTCGCCAAGGCTCGCGAGCAAGCCGAGGGACTCAAGCTCTCGAAGGAAGATCAAGAAACGCTCGCGAAGAATCTCGAAGCCGCGCAGAAGATCGACCAGCAGATGAAAGACTTGCTGGCGCGTCTCGAAAACAATGCGGCTTGGAAAGACGTTCAAAAATCCCTGGAGGACTTGGCGACCGCGATCACGCAGTTGTCTCAACGCACGGCCGCGAATCCTCAAGCTCCTCCGCGCATGGACGGCGTCGTCAATGGCATCGGTGAGTTGGCGAATCTGCTGCTGATCCGAGACATCCTGGCTCAAGCCGCGAATGCCGATGGCCCAGCGCGGTTCACTCCCATTCCCGTTGGGCAGATTCCTGCGGGGATCATTCGAGTGATCTACGATCCCGATCTGCCAGTCGGTACGGGACTGTGGGTCAACGAGAGCGTCATCATTGCCGGAGCCGGTGGACGCGGTGAATTGCAGACGGGTATTGCTTCCGCCGCCGAAGCTCTCGGCCTGCCGGTCGCTCCCGGTCTGCCAGTTGCCGATCTTGGCAAAGACGAGAATCCTCCGAAGGGTGGCATCCTCATCGGCAACCCCGAAGAGAACGCCGGCAGCATCAAGTACGTTCTGGCCAGCGTGCATCCGTATGACTTGAAGCCCGGCTTCCGTCAGCACCTGCCTGCCAGCCAATCGTGGTTGATCGAATTCGATCGCGGCGGGACTTTCGGCGCGGCCAAATACACTCTGGCCGAGGGAATTTACGACTTCAAGGTGGGCGACAAAGGTTGGGACATGGTCACTCGGCCGCTGAAGGCCGTGATCGACAACCGAGACGGCGTGGACGATTTTCATTACGTCCAGGACAACAAAAAGCAGACCGTGAAAGCCGGCGAGATGACGACCATCGAGAACAAGTCCCCGGTGGTGATCTCGTTCGATCGCGGCGGAGACGCGGCCACTCGCAAGCTGCTCAACAAGAGCGGCACCTACAAAGTCGCGGTCAACACCGAGAACAACCGGTACGATCTGTTCGCACCTGTCGAACCCGATAAGAAATCCGAAGACGCCGTCGCCGGCAGCGGAGAATAATCCGGTGCGGCCAACCTCGGAATCCACCACAAGCGGAGGATGGGCACTTGTGCCTGTCCTCCGGCTTTTTCTGTTGCTCGCGATTTCCACTTGGAGCGGCTCGGTAGCAACCGCGCAGCCTCTCACGGACGTCCCCACTTTGGTGCTCGACGCGGGTGGACATACGGCGGCAGTGAATCGCGTCGTCTGGACGGGCGACAGTCGGAATTTGATCTCGGTGTCGAACGACAAAACCATTCGCGTCTGGGACGTTGCAACCGGCGAATCGGTGCGCGTGCTTCGGCCTTCGATCGGTTCAGGGCCAGCCGGAATGTTGAACGCTGCGGCGATCTCGCCCGATGGCTCGCTCTTGGCTGTCGCTGGCTACGAGCGACCGGGCACGGATCACGGCATCTTCGTGATCTCACTGGTCACCGGCGATGTGCGGTACGCGCTGCGTGGTCACACAAATGTCGTGCTCGATGTGCAGTTCTCTCGCGACGGACGTTGGCTGGCCTCAGCGAGCGGCGATCATTCCGCGCGCGTCTGGCCGATCCCGCCAGCACCGGGAGGCGGAACTGCCACGACAGTCCTGCAAGGGCACTCGGCTCCGGTTTATGGCGTGGCGTTTTCTCCGGAGGGGCGACGCCTCGCGACGGCTTCGCTGGACGGCACCGCTCGCATCTGGAGTTTGCCTGCGGGTGTGAGCCAGCAGGTCGTTCGCGGACATGCCGGTCCTATTCAATGCGTGGCCTGGAGCCCCGATGGTCAGACCATCGCCACCGGTGGAGTCGATCAATCGCTGCGGTTGTGGACTCCGACTGGTGGAGTGAATCGCCGATTTGAGAAGCTCGGCAACGCGGTCACGTCGGTCTCGTTTTCCAAAGACTCGCAAGACCTCTTCTTCACGACCGGCGGTCCCGATGCCGTCGATGGTGGATTTCTGGTGGACCTCAAAACGAATCGCGAACGAGTTCGGTTTCTCGAACACGACAACTCCGTCCTGCACGGCGCGCTGTCGCCGGATGGACGACTGGCCGCGACAGCGGGTGGTAACCATCGCGAGATCGTGCTGTGGCGCATCGCGCGTGGCGAAGTCGCTCACCGACTGGAAGGCCGTGGCCGCACGCCGTGGGCGGTGGCTTGGGGAGCAGACGATGCCAGCCTCGTGTGGGGACACACCAGCCGTGAGGTCTCGTCCAACGATCGCGGGCCGCTCGAACAGGCGTTTCATCTCTCGCGACTGGAGTTCATGCCTCCTCCGAGTTCGGCCCAACGAGCACGAATCAAGAACGCGACGACTGCGCTGGAGCAAAAAGGGGACTCCACCGTGGTCGTGCGTCGCGACGGGCGCATCCAACACACCTTCAAGCTGACGAAACCGAACGAGTTGGTTCGCTGCTACACGCTGCTGTCGGAACACCTCGTCGTCATCGGTGGTGATTACGGCTTGTACGTCTACAGCCTGATCACCGGCGGCTTGGTGCGTGAGTGGCAAGGTCACACGGGCACCGTCTGGTCCGTCGCACCGTCGCATGACGGTCGTTTCCTCGCTTCGGCGGCCGAAGATCAAACACTGCGCGTCTGGTCTCTCGACCGCGACGATCCGGTGTTGTCGTTGTTCGCGGCGCGTGGCGAGTGGATCGCGTGGGCACCAGAGGGCTACTACGCCGCCAGTCCCGGCGGCGAGCGACTGATGGGTTGGCACGTCAACAACGGCCTCGACAAACTCGGCTCGTTCTTTCCAGCGGCTCAGTTTCGAGCGTCGTTGTATCGGCCAGAGATCATCAAGACTCTGCTCAAGAACGGCAGCCGCGATGTGGTTCGCACCGACAACCGCCCGCAAAAAATTGACGTCACCCAATTGCTGCCGCCGCGAGTGAAGATCACGTCACCGACACCCGGTCACAACGCTCCGCAGAACGAGATTGAAGTGCGTGCGACTGCGACGAGCGCGGGCGAACACCCCATCACGGCATTGCGTCTGTTGTTGGACGGTCGGCCGTATCAGGGACTCAACGGAGTTCAGAAGATCGCCGATCCGCAACTCGGCGAAGTCACACGCTCATGGAAAATCGAACTCGATCCCGGCCGGCACAAGCTGACGATTTTGGCGAGCAGCGCGGTCAGCCAAGGAACGTCCGAAGAAGTCGATGTCATCTATGGCGGTGCCGACACGAATGACCAAGTGCGGCTCCCCAAGTTGTACGTCGTGGCAATTGGCATCTCAGAGTATCCGGGCGACTTGAAGTTGAACTACGCAGCCAAAGACGCGGCATCACTGGCCGACGCGATCAAGTCGCACGGCAAGCCATTGTTTCGAGACATCGAGATGCAACTCATCGCGGACCAGCAAGCGACTCGGTCGGCGGTGCTCAAAGGACTGACGTGGCTGCGCGAACAAATGACTCAGAACGATTACGGCATCTTCTTCTTTGCGGGTCACGGCGACTTGGACAACGATGGATCGTTGTATTTTTTGCCGGTTGATGCTGACTCAAAGGACTTGCTCAGTTCCGCTGTCCCGGCCGAACAGGTCAAACGCGCGCTCAGCGGCATTCCCGGCAAGCTGATCACGATCATCGACGCTTGCCACTCGGCCGGCATCGCGGGGAGCAAAATCGGCAAACGTCGTGGCGAGACGCCGCTGACCGACGACCTGATCCGCGACCTTGTCACCGATGAGAGCGGAGTCGTCGCGATGTGCTCCTCGACCGGTCGTGAGTTCTCGCTGGAGAACAACGAGCATCGCCAAGGAACCTTCACGCTGGCGATCGTCGAAGGCTTGTCCGGCAAAGCGGACTTCAACAAAGATGGCGTCGTGTACTTGAACGAACTCGACACCTACGTCACCGACCGCGTGAAGGAACTGACCCGCGGCCAACAACACCC
>CAZILR010000271.1:0-7032 GCA_964539995.1 uncultured Planctomyces sp. | reverse complement strand
GGCGGCGCCGGCAGCGATGTCGTCAACGGTGACGACGGCAACGATCAGGTTCTCGGCGGAGCTGGCAACGACAGTGTTTCGGGCAACGTCGGCAACGATTTGGTCAACGGCGAAGCGGGCGATGACATCGTCAACGGCAACGAAGGGGACGACACCCTCTTCGGTGGCAACGGCAACGACACCATGCGAGGTGACGGAACCGCGACCGCCGGAAGCGCCGCAGGCAACGATCGCATCAACGGACAAGGCGGGAACGACACGCTGCTGGGTGGTGGCGGAGCCGACAACTTCGACGGCGGGGCTGGGAACGACGTCGTCGATAGCGCGGACGCAACACCAGAGACAGCTCCGCTGACGATCTCCGTGACGGGCAGCACCATCACGGAAGGAGACACGGGGACCAGCACGCTGACGTTCACACTGACTCTCTCGCAAGCCAGCTTCTTGCCAATCACGGTGAATGTCTCGACCGCGGACGGCTCCGCATCCGGCGGCACGGACTTCACACAGATCACCAATCAGCCGATCACCTTCGCGCCGGGCCAAACGACGGCGACGGTGAACGTCCAAGTCGTGACGGACACCACCAACGAAGTCAACGAATCCATGCGATTGGTGTTAAGCTCACCGACCAACGGTGCGCGTCTGCTGAACCAAGAAGCGAGCGGCACGATCACCAACGACGATGCTCCTCCCAATGTGCTCTTCGCGATGACCTTCACAGGGGATCTGTATCGAGTCGATCCAACCACGGCGGCGTCAACACTCGTGGGAAGCGCGCCGATTGGTCAAGTTCACGACATCACCACCGACGGAGCTGGAAGAATTCTGGCCTATTCTCAAGGTGGTCCGTTCCTGGTCGGGATCGACCCGCTCACCGCGAACTTCACGTCAGTCACCTTCGTCACGGGTCTGCCAGCCGGATTCAACGTGGAAGGGGACATGGGCTTCGACACCGGCACGAACACGATCTTCTACGTTTACTCCACGGCGACCAACGGCAACCCCAATCTTTACAGCATCAATCCGACGACCGGCAACGTGACGGATCGTGGCGAAATTCTGGTCGGAACCAATAACTTGGCGGCTGCGGGTGACCCCGTCGAAATGGATTACTTGGCCTTCGGTGGCGGAGTCCTCTACTGCGTGATTCCCGGCCAGATCTCTGGCGGAAATGCCAACTTCAACGACGCGCTCTTCACGATCAATCCGACCACTCGCGTTGCCACTCGCATTGGCGCACTGGGGGTCGATCTGACTCCACTGGGCGGAGCGATGGAGTTCGATGCCGCCAACAATCGACTGCTGCTGGTCGAAGGGTCGAGCGCCAACATGTACGCGATCAACATCACCACGGGAGCCGCCACCCTGATCGGCAACACGGGATTGCCAGCCACGAACTTCGATGCTGGCACCGGACTGACGTTCGCTCCGATCGCCGCGGTCGCACCGCGCAGTGTTTCGGTCGGCAACGTGTCTGTCACCGAAACAGACGTCGGAACTCAGACCGTGACATTCCAGGTCACCGCTCAACCGGGAGCCGGAAACGTGACGGTCAACTATCAGACCGTCGATGGGACGGCAACCGCGGGCAGCGACTACACCGCCGCCACCGGCACGCTGAACTTCGGGCCGGGAGGTGGAAGCCTTTCTGTTCAAGTCACGGTCTCCGGCGACTTCCAGTTCGAGTCCAACGAATCGTTCTTCCTGCAACTGACCAGCGCGACCGGTGCCGTGATTGGAACCGGCTCCGGGACTGCCAGCATCCTGAATAACGACACGGCTCCGCTGGGTGACACGCTGCTGGGGAATACCGGCAACGACACACTCATCGGTGGACCTTCGGACGACTTGTTGAACGCCGACGGTGGCAGCGACTTGTTGCTCGGCAACGGCGGGAATGACACGTTGCTGGGTGGCAGCTCGGCCGACACGCTCAATGGTGGCGACGGCAATGACTCGCTCGACGGACAGGGAGGCCCGGACGTCATCGAGAGTGGAAACGGCGACGACATCTTCGTCTGGCAAGGGGCGGCATCGGGCAGCGACACACTCACCAACGCATCGGGTGCGGATGGCGTGCAAGTCACACTCTCGAACGCTGCGAACAATGTCACCGTGACTCAATCCGCAATCCCGGTGGACGGCACGATGGGGCTGATCCTGATCACCGAAGGGGGCGCGACACTGACGGTTGATACGACGATCAGCCAAGTGACCGTGAACGCGGGAGCCGGTGACGACACCGTCACGGTCGGCGATCTCGACACGGTTTGCCGATCTTCCCTGGTGATCCAAGGTGGCGATGGCAACGACATCCTCACGGCGTTGAATGCCAAGACGGGTGCCATCCGAGTTCGCATGGAAGGTGGAGCCGGCAACGACACCATCACCGGTGGCCTCGGCAATGACACTCTGGTGGGCGATGCGGGGACCGATCGCATCAAGGGTGGCGACGGCAACGACCAGCTCGAAGGTGGCACCGGTGCTGACTCGATCAACGGCGAGAACGGCAACGACACGCTGCTGGGCGGCAATGCCACCGACACGCTGACCGGCGACGGTTCCGACACGCTCAACGGCGACGCGGGCAACGACAGCATGCGAGGTGGTCTGGGCGGCGACTTGCTCAACGGCGGAGCCGGCAACGACACCGGCCGCGGTGGTGACGGCGACGACACCATCAACGGCGGAGACGGCACCGACTTGCTGTTGGGCGAAACCGGTCTCGACAGCATCAACGGCGACGCCGGAAACGACACAGTCGATGGCGGACGCAATAACGACACGCTGGATGGCGGAGACGGCAACGACAAGATTCGTGGCGATCACGGCGATGACTCCATCAGCGGCGGACTCGGCGACGACACCGTCAACGGTGGTGACGGCGACGATACCATCATCGGCGGCGACGGCAACGATCTGCTGGGCGGCTTCGACGGCGATGACCTCGTCAGCGGCGGTGCCGGCAACGACACTCTCAGCGGTGGTGACGGCGACGACACTCTTCTGGGCGGTAGCGGCGCAGACGTGGCACTCGGCGATCAGGGGGACGACCAGGTCAATGGCCAGGGTGGCACGAACACTATCGCTGGCGGACAAGGAGACGACACTCTGCTGGGAAGCCCCACCGACATCAACGAGAACTTCGTCCTGTCGGCGGCACTACTCACGGCTCTTAACGCAGCCAACTAAGACGAGCGGCTTGATCCACTCCACTTGCCGAAGCCCGGCTTCTTCACGGAAGCTGGGCTTTGTGCATTTCCAGCCCAGAATCCGGCAGCACTCTGAGGATCGCCGCAAGCCGTCGCGTGAAACACGACGGACCTTGTCAATCGCTACAGACAAGTGAGTGGCCGGAGTTCAACCTCACGGACGAAACCATTGTCTGTGGAGAGGCTTGCAACCATTTTCGGCTTCGGTCATGTTATGCCTATCGCGAATGAGCCAACTTTTTGTGGGGTGACTCTCGGCCTCGCTCAGACGGCTCGGCGAGCACTTCACAAAATTTTCATCCGGCGGTTCCGAAAAGAGTCGGGTTTTCCCACGCGAGCGACATCACGAGGAGACACCATGAAGTTTGCTGACCGCGTTCTAGGTGCGAGTTCAAAGCGGTTACGGTGTGTCGCCGTCGTGTGGAGTTGCTTAGCGGCGTTCTCGTGTGGACTAGCGGTCGCCGAGAATTGGCCGCAGTTCCGTGGTGCGGACGGAACGGGAATCAGCGCCGAGAAAGGCATTCCGAACTCCTGGAGCCAAGGTGATTATGCTTGGGATGTGGCCATCGACGGCATCGGTCACGCCTCTCCGGTGGTCTGGGGCAACGATATCTTCGTAACCTCGGCCGAAGACGGCGGTGCGATTCGCAGGCTCGTTTGTCTCGACGTGCAGACGGGCAAACAACGCTGGTCACGCGTGATCGGCATGAATCGTTTTGTGCCCGGAAATGCCAAGAGCAGCAACGCGTCGAGTACGCCGGCCGCCGATGGAGAGCGGGTGTATGTCCTGTTCGCGGACAAAGAGAATTACCTCGTCGCGGCTTATGACCTCGCCGGTGAGCTGTTGTGGCGTCGCAGTCTCGGAGCGTTTGAAAGCCAGCACGGAGTGGGAGTCTCGCCCATCGTCGTCGGTGACATGCTCATCGTCTGCAACGACCAGGATGGACCAAGTTCCATCCTCGCGCTGGACAAGAAAACCGGAGCCACCCGCTGGGTGACTCCCCGAACCTTTCGCGGCCAGTCCACGTCGTATTCCACTCCATTGGTTTGGCGTGACGGGGAAGGGCCTGCGCAGCTCATCTGCGCCAGCGGCCCGATGGGCGTCAGCAGCCTCGACCTGCAAACCGGAACTCCCAATTGGCACTCCGGAGAATTTCCGCTGCGAACGGTCGCCTCGCCGGTTTACGCAGGCGGCCTCTTTATTGCCTCTTGCGGCCAGGGCGGTCGCTACGGCGTGTTGCAGGTTGCCGTCGATCCGAGTTCTCGCGATGAAAACGGGTTGGCAAAGGTCGTCTGGAAACGAGAAAAGATGATTCCGTATGTGCCAACTCCAATTGCCGTCGGCGACCACCTGTTCGACTGGACGGACGAGGGCATCATCGCCTGTGTCGAAGCGAAGACCGGCAAGGATGTCTGGGTGAAGCGTTTAGGAGGCAAATTTACCAGCTCGTTGCTGTGTATCGACGGGAAAATTTTTGCCGTCGAAGAGAGTGGAAAAGTGACCGTTATCGACGCGGGGCCGGAATTCAAAGAACTTGGAAGCTCGGATCTGGGTGATGCCAGTTATTCGACTCCCGCGATTGCCAACGGTCGTTTGTATCTGCGAACGTTTTCTCGTTTGAAGTGTCTGCAAGCCAAGAAGAGCTGATCGGCAAGGCGAGTCGGACGGAAGGTCTTTGCAACGGAACTCAATATGCCGAATTGGCCAGGTGGAGATTGTCCCTCGTGCGGCGAATGGATGCCGCCCAATCAGGTGCGCTGTCGTAACTGCCGCACGCTGCTCAATGAAGATTTGAAGCCTGATAGTGTCGAAGTCCCGCAGTTTGTCCCATTGCAAGAGGTGGACAGCATGGTCGAAGTTTCGCCGTCTGGCTATTACATCCTCTGCCCTCACTGCGACAAAGAACTGCGGATCAACCGCAAGTACATCGGCCAGGGAGTCTCGTGCAAGTTTTGCGCAGGCTCGTTCCGTTTCGATCTCTCTGGCCCGACTGCCAAGCCCGTCGCGTTCTATTCCGACTGCCCACATTGCCAGGAAGAGCTGCGCGTCGCCATCAAATACCTCGGCATGAAAGTCGCCTGCAAACTTTGCAGCGGAAAACTCCACTTCGTCCCCAACTCCGGCGAGTAACGCTCAATGTATCCCCTCTCCCTTCGGGAGAGGGTCGCCGAAGGCCGGGTGAGGGATTCGATTGGCTTTGTGCTCCCTTGAGTTGATCCGATGTCCGTTCACTCACTCGAACCCGGCACCGCAATCCTGCTGATCGCTCACGGCAGCCGTCTCGCCGCCGCCAACGCCGACTTGCTCCAACTCGCCGAGCAACTCCGCTCCCGCTTCCCCGGCCACATCATCGAGACCGCATACCTCGAACTCACCGAGCCAACGATCCCACAAGGGGCAGCTCGTTGTGTCACTCTCGGCGCGTCGCGAGTCCTGTTGCTGCCGTACTTCCTCTCCGCCGGCACACACGTCACTGAAGACCTGCGCCGCTTCCGTGCTCAATTCGCCGAACAATGGCCGAGCATCCGCTTCGACCTCTGCCCGCCGCTCGGCCTGCACCCGCTGATGCTCGACATCGTCTGCGACCGGCTCAGCGAAGCAAAGTAGCCGTCACCGCTCCGCGTGACGAGCCTTTGCCGTTTGGCTGACGAAGGTTCAAGTGAGGATCATGGCCGCAACCCACAAGGCTCGTCACGCGGAGCGATGACGGCTACATAAAGCATCATGGCTTCGGCTCGACCTTCTGCCGCTGCGACAGCAGATAGCTGATTAAGTCCAAGAATTCTCGCTCGTTCAAAATCTCGGCAACATTGGCCGGCATCAGTGACAGATTCGACTTCACCCGCTCGTCGATGTCCGCCAGCGGAGCCGTGAACTCCTTCCCTTTGTTGTCGGCGAGCACCAGCGTCGCTCCTTCCTCGCGGCGAATCAGACCGGAGAAAATCTTGCCGTCCTTCGTGATCACGGTCGTCGTGCGAAAGTTCACATCGACGTTCCGATTCGGATCGAGCACATCTTCGAGCACACGCTCCAATCCGCGTTGCCCGATGCCGTCCAATTGCGGGCCGAGAACAGTCCCCTTTCCGGCGACTTGGTGACACGCGGCACAATGCTTCGTGAACAGCGCCGCTCCCGCTTCCAACGACGGCCGCTTCGCAACATCGGCGTCCGATTGAGCCGCGAGGAACACACCGCGCCGCTGTTCGATCAGCTTTTGCAACACGACGTCGTCATCCGGCAGTTGCGCGGTGAGTTCGGTGACCTGCTTCGAGAAGGCTTCCGATTTCAGCGCATCCAACCGCTGCTTGACCGTCGGCCGAGTCAACAATCTCGGTGAGACATGCCCATCTTTGGCCAGCCGCAACAACGCTTCCGCCCCCGTGGCATCCGAAGCGAGCGACTCGGCCAAACGCAGTTGCAACCGTTCGGGAATCGCACCCACAACTGCGACCAGCAGCGGTGTTTCCTTCGCTTCTCGCCCCTCAACTCTCACCCCTCCGACAGTGTCCAACTTCCGATCCACAACTGTCGCCGCGATTCGGCCTCGCAAAGATTCCTGCAACGCCCCCTCCGCGATCAACGGCGCGAGTGCCGACAGAATCGGATCCGGTTGTAGTGTCAGCACCGCTCGCGCGAACGCCTCTTTCGCCCTCGCGTCAGTGTCGCGCGAACTCAGTCGATCTGAAATTTGAGATTTCAAATCTGAGATCTTGAAATCCGCCACCAGATTCGCCGCCGCGATCTGTTGCTCAACGCCCCGACTGGGATTCAACGCCTCCACCGAAAACCGTCCGACCGCGAGCCACGCATAGCCGC
>CAZILR010000270.1:0-7036 GCA_964539995.1 uncultured Planctomyces sp. | reverse complement strand
CCCGACCGCAGGTCTCCCGATTTTTCACGCAGCTCACCCAACATGGGAGACCTGCGGTCCAGTTCAAGTGCGGGGTCAGGAGACTCACGCACAGCGCGTGTTGATCCCGTCGCCGATCTACCGCTTTCCGATAAGGAAAAGGTCTTCATGGCACTCGCAATTGTCGGTGCCTGTATTCCCTTGGCGGGCCTTATCATGTTTCATTTCGTGACATTCCCCCCGCCCACCCCGCCTTTAGATCCGGGGCTACGCTACTTAATTCTTTCAATGTTCTGGGGGCAGTTTCTAACACTCGTGGCAACCTCTGCCATCAATCTTCGTCGCAAGTCGCTCGAAGTCATTCCGACAGTCATACAGTGCGTCGCTCTGTGCTTGACGATCTACTTTATCCCGGTCGCAGTCATGGGATTCAGGCTTCTCCGCAAACGGATGAAGTCGGACTCTCCGATCGACGAAAACATCGCTCGGCGCGGGTCTCCCGACCCCGCTGCTTCGATCGACCGCAGGTCTCCCGGTTCTTCGCGCGGCGCAAGCGGTGATGGAGACCTTCGGTCCAGCCCAAGTGCGGGGTCAGGAGATCCGGGCACAGCGCGACTGTCGCCGAAGGTGGTCGTGGTGGCGATGGTCGTGACTGGCGTGCTGTTGGCATTTTTTTCCGTGTCGATCATTGAAGGGAATCCAGGGAACCTTGCCAGTTACTTGGGCTTCGCGGCGCTTCAATTGCTGACGACGTTCGCATTGGCGTCCGCGTTTCGAGCGGCGTGGAACACGTCGAGTTGGGTGACGTGGTTCGCTGTGCTGCTGTTTCTGCCCGTCACGATGAGTTTCTTCGGCTACCTGGCGAGCAGCCGTGGGGCATCCGTCATGCAGTTTGTCTGCGGCCTCCAAGCCCTGACGGCGTTGGCCTACGAGTTCAGTCTGTTGTTCGTCCGACCGTTGTTCGTTTCCGCTTCCGGCCCGGGCACAACCGAGCGGTACACGGGGCGGCAACGTCTGACCGCAGCGGTCAGTGTCGCGCTCATCTTTGCGTCGGTCATGTGGCTCTTGTGGAGTGCACGCTCGCATGGAATCGATTGGGATCGCGCTGTCGCCACTGAGTCCCACAGACATGAACACTCCGCGACCGTGGTTCATCCCGCTCCAGTAGATTCGACACTGCCGCGCGGAGCGCCGTCATCACGTCCTGACGATGTACCGACGTTTGTCACGACCAACGTTCCCCAGTCACTGCTCGGCCGCTGGGTGGTCGTGTCGAGTGAGGGCGCTGCTCTCGGTTCGGCCACATTGCCCGGAATGATGGGAGACTCAGGCGGCGGTGCCGCCAGTGCGACACCTTCCGCCGGAATGACCAGTGGCGGTGGCATGGCGGGTATGTTTGGTGGGTCTGCGCCGATGGGATCAGGAGCCAGCACCTCCTCGCCACCGTTGCAATGGATTGAGTTCGCGGCCGATCACGTCGTCGTTTTCGATGGCCGGAAGGCCAAGCTGTTTGCCGAGTTCACCGAGGACGTCGAGCCAAAGCAAATCACATTGCGGGATCAATCGAATCCGTTGCCGGTCGGCGCGATCGTCTGGCGCAATGGCATCTTTCGGCTCGAACGGGATCGGCTCATCGTTTGTTGGACGACGGGCGACCGGCTGCCGCCAACCGAATTCGTGACCGAAGACCACTACGCCGCTCAACTGCTGATCCTTCGCCGCGAGTGGAACCCGCCACCCGACCTCTTGCCGCCCGGCGAGTCACCTCCGCCTCCTCCACGAGCGGTGATCCCGTTCACGACCGACGAGGCCAAGCGCTATCAAGAGGCGTGGGCACGCTCGGCCGATGTGCCGATCGAGACCACGAACTCGCTGGGCATGAAGCTGCGATTGATTCCCGCAGGTGCCTTTGATCCGGCAGGGGCTGCGAATTTTGAACAGATTCCGATTCCGTCGCTCGTCGCGAGTTCGACTCCGCCGATCTACCTGTCGGCTCACGAAGTCACCGTCGCTCAGTTTCGGAAGTTCGTCGAGGCGACACAGTACGCGACGACCGCCGAACGGCACTCGACGGAGGGGGACACCGAACCGCGATCGTGGAAGCATCCGGGCATCGTACAGGACGGCGATCAACATCCCGTGGTGTGTGTTTCTTGGCAGGACGCGAACGCCTTTTGCCGCTGGCTCAGCGACACCGAGCAGCAACAGTACCGTCTCCCCTCGGTCGCCGAATGGGCGTTCGCAGCGCGGGTCGGCCTGACGTCGAGCACGCCGCTCAAGCTGCCGCACAATGCACGGCTGAGGTTTTTCGACACGACCGCTCCCGTCGGCGGCGCTCACGCCAATCTGTTTGGCCTGCATGACCTGTTCGGCAACGTCGGCGAATGGGCGAACGACAACTTGGAGGTGCAAGGCTACGAGATGACTTTTCACAGAGCCGCACTCGGAGGTGGGTATCGGAGCAAACGAAAACCGGACAACGGAATCGAGTGGCTGCTGCCTCGAATCGTCGGACCATCCGAGCCTCTTGACGATGTTGGCTTCCGAGTGGCTCGCGTCATCCATCGCGATGCGGAGGTCTTGTCTGGTTCGTTGCCGCCGATCGAGAAGCTGTTCGCGAGTTCGGTGCAGGTCACGATTCTGGTGAATCCCGATCGGGCCAAGGTGCCCCGCGAGAAACCCGCCAAGCCAGACGGTGATGACAAACCGCTGGACTCGAACAAGCCGGTCGATCCGAACGCAAAGTTGGAGTTCGGAAAATGGCCGCGCACGGGTCCAGTCGTAGCACTTCGCGGTTTAGTTCCGGTCGGCCGGTTTCCCGCCTCGCCGAACATCGTGGATTTCGAAATCGAACGCGCTTCAGGCGGGGGGGTAAGTCAAAATATCGGGTATCCGAAGGACAACGCACTGTCTTGGATGAAGGTCGATCTGCAAAAGACGCTCGATCTGCTCGATCAAACCGACGTCGTTCCCGACACGGTTCCGCCGTTGCTGACCGACCCCGTCTACACGATGCCTTTGATTTTTCGCTCGGACGCCCCGTGGGGCGAACTGGCTACGCTTGGCTGGCTGCCACTGGTCGAACCAGGCGAGCCAAGCTCGAAGTACGCCGTCGAGTTCCGACTGTTCCGTTACTTCGATTTCGACGTCGCGAAGGATCAGCGCTGGGCCTATCGCGTTCGACTGAAGTTGGCCTCACCGAAAGATTCGACCGACAAGAACGGCCTCTTCACCCCGTGGGCCATGACGGAGCAATGGGTGACGGTCCCATGATTGTTACGCTGAGATCGTCGGCATCTTGAATCCTCCGCAGGCCGGGCTATCGTGCTGTCGGCTTGGATTCGAGGAATTGCTGGATGTCCGCTGATCGCGAAGCAACTTGGTATGTGAAAGCGAGCTTCGGTGCCGAATGGGGGCCGATGACGACAGCGACGCTGTTGGAGATGGACGAACGCGGATCGCTCGGCCCTGGTGACATGGCTCGTTGCGGAGACAGCGGTGACTGGCGATCGGTCACGGATGTCCTTCGCGACCTGACAGACGCTCCCGCATCGACGGTGAGCGACTTCGAGACCAGTGACAACACGGAAATCCAAGACGGCGATCCGGAGCGGTTCGACGAATCTACGGATGAGGAATCGATCACCGTTGCCGAGATGCCTGCGATGGCCTCAGCGAAGCCGCGTCGATCGGGGGCGCTGCCTGGATGGTCGAACTTCTGGACAGACTCGGCGGCGGATCAACCTCCCGAATCGCTTCCGCAATTGACCGGGATCGAACATTGGTCCCAGGCAGCTTCCGAGGATTCGTCTGACTCGCAGGACGAGGAACCCGTGACGGCCGAAGTGATCGCCGTCGATTCGGTGACCGATGCAACCCCGATGACACCATCGCCGGTTGAGTTCTCGATGCGCGACGAATCGATGGAGAGTTCTCCTGCGACCGTAACTCGACCACCAAGCGACCTCGGGACGCCCAGTTCCGAGATGGACTTGCTCAATCGCTGGAAGCAAGAACGCTCCGATGAGCTGACTCGGTTGAAGGCGATCGTCGCCGAGCGTGAAGCGGCGATCGCTCGCGCCGCCGAGGCCGCGAAGGCGGCAGAAGCTCAAGCGGCGGTCAAAACGTCTGACGAGGATTACACGTCGCCTGAAGTCTCCATCGAGACTTCGTCTGAGCCGATCACTCCGTCGCGCGTGGAGTCCGCAACGAAGCCGCAGGCGGTGACTACTCGGCCGACACGAACAAATCGGCAAGAGCCTTGGGAACAAACACTGACACGATGGAAACGATCGCTACCCGATTGGAAGTTCGCGATTCCGTTGGTGCTGCTGCCCGTGGTGGCGTGGTGGTTGTGGCCCGTCTCGTTCGGTGATGTCGCCGGCATCTATCACTCGATGTACAACGAACTGCGTGAGATTCGTGACCGCCCGCAGGACAAATCCGGCATGGCCGAGTTCGTGGAACGGTCGCAGGCCAAGCTCGACAAGCTGTTGCCTCGACTGAATGAGCGTGCGAATTCCAGCGATCCTGATACTCAGTTGTTGCTCTGGATCGGTCGTGATTGCTTGCGTCCGATGCTCAAAAGCCCTCGCTCGCGGAACACCAAACAGGAAGCGATGCTCAAGAAGCTGCTGGCTCAATGGGACCAGAAGCACAATGTTCCGGTGACGGAGGAACCCCCGGAATCCACGAAAACGAAGTCCGAAGACTTGGCGTTGCCCCCGCCACCGGCAGGCTCGAAGCCGCTGGGATTCGGCCGATCTCCCGAACCTTCGGAACCAGTGGAAGCGGAATTGCCGGGGCCTAAATCGTCCCCCAAAGCCAAGCCGCCTCAGAGCGATGGCGAGGATCCCAATTGAAATCGCGAATGGATCGGGGCAGAATGACGTCGTTTGGTTCCGTCAAAAAGTGACGAGCCACTCCTTTCGCCGTCGATCTTCATCGACCAGCGTCGTTCACTTCGGATTCGGGATTTCACTCGGCTGTGACCGGAAAGGTCTCCCATGAAAAGCTCTCCCCGGCAATTCGGTTTCACCTTGGTCGAGTTGCTCGTGGTGATGGCGATCATCGCGACGTTGATGGCGCTGTTGCTGCCCGCCGTGCAAGCGGCGAGAGAGGCGTCTCGCCGAACAGCCTGTCGCAACAACCTGCATCAAATCGGCCTCGCGATGCACAACTACCACGACACGCACGCCTGTTTCCCACCGAGCAGCGGCGGCACAGATGGTAGCGGCACAAACGGCAATGCACTGTCCGGCTTCGTCATGCTGCTGCCGCAATTGGAAAAGGACGTCATCTGGCAACGCATCCGATCGACTCCAGGACAAGGAGGTGATCCCTCGACAATTGCCATCAACGGAGAAATCGATGTTTACCTTTGCCCGACGGCTACGGTCGGCGACAAGGTGAATGGGACCGGCCACCGATACTACGCGTTCAACTTGGGGGATCTCCAACCCGACTACCCGAATCCGATGCCACCTCCCACATGTGTGCATCCAGGGTTGGCCGGGGTTCGGCGTACGCGAGGCCCGTTCGGTTTTCAGCATTGCGTGAAGATCAAAGACATCTCGGATGGAACAGGGATGACGATTGCTGTCAGTGAGCGATTTGGCAATGTCTCCTCCCATAGTTGGCACATGTCCTACACCAGCAGCCCGGCAACCTGCACGACGTCAGCTTGGACTCCGCTACCTCCGCCAGCGGCTGGCCCTTCGCTGCATCCGTCGGAGAGTTTGTTCGCAGTCGGACATCCGATTTGGGGTGCTTTCACGACAGCCATGCCACCCAACAGCAGGAGTTGTTACTCAGGAGACGATCTGATTGCGAAAAACCACGGAATCTGGATTGCCGCCAGCAGCCGTCACACGAGCGGCGTCAACGTCTTGATGTGTGACGGTGCGGCGCGGTTCGTCAACGAAAACATTTTCGCGGGGGACCAGACCGCGATCGCGCCTGCATCTGGGGAAGAAAGTCCCTACGGGGTCTGGGGAGGAATTGGCACGATCGCAGGCCGCGAGGAGACCGTTTTGGAATCCGATTAGCCTCCGGCTCAGTCGATCTCGAATGGTCAATACCAAGCCGCATTTCCACGATTCGCGGCAGCCATTCATGGCAAGTGCCGTTGCACGATCTCCAACATCGGCTCGTGCAGGAGTCCGTTCGTGGCAAGGATGTGAGTCTTCACAAGCGGCAGTGATTGGCCGGTGCAGGTGGTGACTCGGCCACCTGCCTCTTCGACGAACAGGCGGCCAGCGGCGAAGTCCCACGGAGAGAGTTCGTACTCGAAGTACGCTCCGAGTTGCCCGCAGGCGACCATGCACAGGTCGAGCGTGGCGGCTCCCAGGCGGCGGATGCAGTGGATGTCGTGGCCGAAGAGTTCGCGCATCGCCGACAGCGTGGCTTCCATCAGCGCGCCGCGGTCGTAGTAAAAGCCGAGACCGATCAGCACCTCGTCAAGTCGGCGGTGTTCAGAGACGCGCACCTGCTGGCCGTTGTGAAAGGCTCCGTGTCCGCGAGACGCGACGAAGCTGTCGCCGCGCGCGGGATTCAGAATTACTCCGCAGACTGGTTGGCCGGCTTGGTAGTACGCGACCGAGATACCGAACTGCGGAATGCCGTGCAGAAAATTATTCGTGCCGTCGATCGGGTCGATGACCCACAGATGCTCGGCGCTCGCGTCGGCGAAGTGTGCTTCCTCAGCCAGGATCGCGTGTTTCGGAAACTCGCGGCGGATGACTTCAACGATCGCGTGCTCAGATTCGACATCGGCGACCGAGACGCGATTGAAGCTCGGCTCGCCCGGTTTGACTTGACTGGCGACGTTGGAGAAGTCCTGAAAGTGTCTCAGCGCGACTTCGGCCCCGGCGTGGGCGGCGGATTCGGCGATGCGCAGTTCTGGAGGCATGAGCGATTCAGACTTGTTTGGCTCGCAGCACGACTTGCAGGCCGAAGGTTTCCTCGAACAGCGAGCCGTTTTGCTTGAGGGCGTGTTGTTCGAGCGACAGGTCGTCCGCGTTCGGAATTTGAATGACCAGCCGGTCGTCTTCACGCT
>CAZILR010000269.1:0-7037 GCA_964539995.1 uncultured Planctomyces sp. | reverse complement strand
CAGCCAAGCAGAGGCAGAGCATCATCCGAGACATGCGAGCGGCTCCTCGAAAGCAACGAATGGCGTTCGATCCGATCGCAGAAAGATATCCAGCCACCGGCGCGAAGACACGGCTACGGACATGCTGTGGTGCTGACGAGCGAAGTAACCCGAAGCGTCAGCGAGGGCGCACGCTCCTAACGACGAAATTCCGTGATCGAGGCATTCTGAAGCGTGCGCCCTCGCTGACGCTGCGGGTTATTTAGCCGGCCGCTTGCTGGGCTTGTTGCGGCGTGTTGGCATCTCCGGCCAGGAAGCGCAAGTTCTCGTCGCGCAGCCGAGCAGCGGCATCGTCGTAGAGGAACGGCAGGAAGACGTAGCGTTTGCCGCGCGTGACCGGCGTGGCTTCGTGCAGCAGCGAGCACGAGAAGACGACCGCTCCACCGGCCGGAGGGGCGAACATCTGGCGACCGTATTCTGGGAACCAGACGAAGCCGCCATCGAACTCACCGGTGTTGAGGACCAACGAAACGGCGAACTTGCGGTGCGCGGTCCCCTTCGTCGTGTTGTCGCGGTGTGCTCGAAAGTGCGCGCCTTGCGTGCCGTCGTAGCAAGCGACGATGTACCGCTCCATGCGAGTCGCTTTGAACTGGTATGCCTTCTCAATTTCCGGGACTAAGCGGTCGTGAATGCGAATCATGCACGCTTTGCGGATGTCCTCGTCGGGAATCTCATAATCCTGACGCCGCTTGTGTCCGTGGTCGTACATGCCGACGGTTTTGCCGTCCTTCTCGCGCATGAAGCCCGACTCGGTGCCGCCATGTTGGTCGTACATCGCGATCAGCTTGCGACAGAAATCCGGCTCGAAGATGCGCGGGACGATCATCACCGGAGCCTGCACTTCGGCGAGGCGTGGCTGTCCGAGTGGCGACAGGGAATCCATCAACTGCAACAGCCTCGGGACGTGCGTCGCCGGATCATCGAACGGGAGTACCAACAGGACTCGCAGCCGCGAGTCGAGCACCAGTGTGTGGGCGACGAACCGCTGCAAGCCGGTGCTTGGATCGAGCTGCACAGCTCCGTATTCCGTCGCCACTTGTCGGCTGAAGTCCCAGAAGAATCGCAGGCCGGGAATCTGTTCCTGCACGCGAGCCTGTTGCTGATCGAGCGGATCATTGCTGATCCCGAAAAACGTGACTGTGTCGTCGCTGAACCGCTCGCGAGCTTGCCACAGGTCATCCAAAATCCGGCGGCTGTCGGGTCGAGCGGCCGACTCGAAGAACGACAGCACGACGTATCGTCCGGCCACTGTGTCGAAAAAGAAATTCGGGTTCGCCGTCGTCGGTGCTGAGAACCACGGAGCCGGTTCGCCTGGTGTCAGCAATCGCTTGCGCATGAGTCGTTCCTTCGTTTCGGTCACGGCCAGGCCGCACTTTGTGAGTGACGGAAATTAGCGAGCCTACCTGTTGTCGCACAGAGGGCTTTCCGACGGTCGCGAAAGCAACCGTCAACCTCTCCATGCGGCCGTGCGTTTCTCCAGAAACGCCGACATGCCTTCCAAGGGTTCACCGCTGCGATAGCACTCGGCAAACGCGCGAGCCTCGGCATCGTACTGGGCCGCAAGATCGATCCCGTCCGCCGCATGCTGCCGCAGCAGATGCTTGACTCGTCGCCGAGCTTGCGGGCCACGAGTCAGAAGCTGTGTGACGCGAGCTTCGACTTCGTCGCTGAATTTCTCGCTCGGAAAGACGGCATCGACAAGGCCGATTCGCAACGCCTCGTCCGCCGCGATCAATTCACCGGTCAAAATCAGTCGCCGAGCAACGGCCGCTCCCAACAGGTGCGTTGCTCGCACCGTTCCACCCCAGCCAGGGAGGACTCCGATGGACGTTTCCGGCAAGCCGACCTTCGCGCCGTCCGCCGCGAATCGCAGATCGCAAGCGAGTACCAATTCTGTTCCGCCTCCGGCGCACGCGCCGTGAATCGCCGCGACAGTTGTCTGCGGCAGCGATTCGATTGCGCTCATCAACTGCTGTCCCGCGCGCGAGTCTCGTAGCGCGCCTGCTTCATCGAGCGACCGCAGTTCGTCGATGCTGGCTCCGGCGATAAACGTGCGACCCTCAGCGGCAAAGACAACGACTGAGCAATCCGTTCGCGAGACATGTTCAACCACGGCCAGCAACTGTCGCCGTGTCTCGGCGGAGAGGATCTGAATTCCCTTCTCGCCCCGCAAAATGATGCGTGCGACAGGACCAGCAACCATCAGTTCCACATGAGTCGTCATGGTCGGCCTCCCAGTTCGTAGTTCGTAGGTTGGGATTCCATCCCGACCAATCCGGTCGGGACAGAGTCCCGACCTGCAGGCGAACGAGGAGTTTGCCGGTTACTCGGCCAAGCGTCCATCGCGCAGTCGCAGGATGCGGTCGTCCGGATGGATGAACGTCGGATCGTGAGTCACCACGATGACGGTCGCTTGCTGCTGCTCGCGTAGATCGCGGAGCAAGCGGAAGACCTCGGCTCCCGTCTGGCTGTCGAGCTCCCCGGTCGGCTCGTCGGCCAACACGAGCTTCGGCCGCTTGAGCAACGCGCGAGCGATGGCCACTCGTTGTTGTTCGCCGCCGGAAAGCTGATTGGGGCGATGATCGAGTCGCTCACCCAGTCCCACTTGTTGCAGCAATTCCACGGCGCGTGTTCGCAACTCGACCGGCACTCCGATCGGCAGGAATGGAACCAGGACGTTATCGACGGCGGTCAAATTGCTCAGCAGATTAAAACTCTGAAAGATGAACCCGACTTGCTCGCGCCGAAACGCATCTCGCTGGCCGGCCGACATTCCTCGCAACCGAGTCCCCGCAATCGTGATCTCACCGGACGTCGGCTCATCGAGCGCACCGAGCAACTGCAACAGTGTGCTCTTGCCACTGCCAGACGGACCAAGCACAAACGCGAACGAAGCACTCGGCAAATCAAACGACAAACCTCGCAGGGCCGCGACTTCGTGCGGACCACGGCGATAGGTCTTCGTGACGTCTTGAAGCTGGATCATGCGGTCCCTTCAAGCACGGTCACTGCGCCTTCTCCGCGTCCTTCTTCTCGCCGGTCAACTGCGTTTTCAAATAGGCCAGCGCATCACTCAGTTGGCGATCTTTGAACTCGGCCTTCTGAGCCGCGCCACCAATGACATCGCGCTGACGGCGGTATTCGAGGTACTCTTGCATCTCCTGCTGAGTCACTTCGATCTTGTGCTCTGGATCTGGGCCGACGCCCCATTCCTCGTCGTCCTTCGCGCCGGGAAACTTGTGAATGTTTCGCCCGCTTGGTCGCAGGTATTGAGCCGTTGTCAGTTTCAGAGCGCTCGCACCACCGTCAAGCTCGATGACGTTCTGCACGCTCCCCTTGCCCCATGAGCGTTCTCCGACGATGACCGCTCGCTTGTGGTCTTGCAGAGCCGCACTAACGATTTCGCTGGCCGACGCGCTGAAGCGATTCACCAGAATTGCCATCGGGAAGCCGGAGAACGTGCCGTCCTTCTCAGCCGTCCACACACGATTGTCGGTGTTGCGTCCTTTGACGCTGACGATCGTGCCACTTTCGAGGAACAGGTCCGCGATCTTGGTCGCCTGGCCGAGCAGTCCGCCAGGATTGAATCGCAGGTCGAGCACCAGCCCTTTCATGTCTTCCTTCTTGAGCGCCTCCAGAGCCTCTTGCAATTCATCGGCACTGCGACGACCGAAATGCGTCAGACGGATGTAGCCAATCTTGGTCTCGGGATCGACGATGAAATTCCAACTGTCGTCCGGCTTGTGCGTGTCGCCGAGCACCGTCGCGACTTGGATCAACGCTCGCGTGATCTTGAGTTGGTCGATCTTGTCCGAGCCGGCGTGCTGGATGCCCAGAGTCACCTCGGTTCCCGGCTTCCCCTGCAATGTCTTGACTGCCTCTTCAAGCGTGATTCCTTCTGACGATTTTCCCTCGACCTCCATGATGAGATCGCCCGACTTGATCCCGGCTTTGTAGGCTGGCGTGCCAGGCAACGGAGTCATGACCATCAGCCGTCGCGACTTCGGGTCCATCTGCACCTGGATGCCGATGCCGCCGAATTCTTGCTCGACCTCTTGATTGAAGCGTTTCAGCTCTTCCGGGCTGATGTAGTTCGAGTACGGATCAAGCTGCGTGACCATGCCCCGGATCGCCGCCTGAATGAGTTGCCGACGATCAACGTCCTTGACGTAGTTCCGCTCGATCTGCTCGAACGTGTCGGCGAAGAGCCGCATCAGTTCGTAGTCTTCATCACGCTTGGCGTCGGCCGCTTTCTGCTCGGCAGACTTTTCCTTCGGAGGGTCATCCGCGTGCGAACCTACCCACGAGAAAGTCAGGCCAAGCAGCAACGAACCCAAGAGCATCCAGGAAAAGCGACGCATGAAAGAGCCTCAGCTTGCGAGGGAACGATCGTGTCCTTGATCAGTCGTCAAACGTCATGGGGCGACCTCAAACAGCCGCTCACCAACAGCGCGGCGAAGTCTAGGCCAACGGTTTTCTCGAAACAAGCGGGCTTCACCCGCCGTCACTTTGGTTCGTTGAACCGCAAGCCGCAGGCACGCGCGTCGAATGCAGTCAGCCTTTCGAAATCGCGCACGCCTGCGGCTTGCGGTTAAACGAGTGATTGCTCTTTGACTCCGCCCTACGACGACAGACACGCTCGGTAGCTGGCGATCGTCTGTTGCGCCGCCTCATCCGAGTCCGGCAGCGGCAAGACTTCGGCGGACAGGTAGCCGCCGTAGCCGATGCGACGCAACGCCCCGATGATCGGCGACATTGGTGTGTGACCGAAACCGACCGCTCGGCGATTGCTGTCGGCGAAATGGACATGCCCGACGTGCGAGCCGGCGTCGCTCAAGGCATTCGCGATGTCCGGCTCTTCGATATTCATGTGAAACAGATCGCACAGCAGCTTGGCGTTCCTGGCCTTCAGCGAGCCGATCAGCTTCACACCGTCGGCCACGGAGTTGATCAAGTTGGTCTCGTACCGATTGAGCGGTTCGATCAGCAGCGTCGTGCCATGATCGGCCGCTCGCGGCGCGAGTTCGTCCAGAGCTTCGGCCAACCAGACGAGATGCTGCTCGTGACTGATCCCGCTGTCCGCCCGGCCTTGCATCGAACCGATGATCGCCGGTGCTCCGAATACTCCCGCAACGTCGATGATCTCGCGGATGAAGGCTCGCGCTCGTTGTCGCACCGTATCATCGTGATCGGTCAGCCGCAGCTTTTTGACGACCCAACCCGCTCCCGTCCCCATCGCCGCCAACTTCAGTCCGTGTCGATCGAGACAACTCCGCAGCAACGAGACATCCAACTCCGTCGCCGAACGAGGAAACACTTCGACCGCATCAAATCCCAACTCCGCCGCCTTGGCACACCCGGCCGCCAAGTCATGCCAAAACACAAACGGCCCTCCCGATGCTTCTGGGACCAGAGAAATCGTGACCGCAGATCGCATGGGATTGTGCTCGTGATTGGAGGTGGATTTCACCGCGTGACTTCGCGACGTTCGAGCGGATTGTGTCCATCCGCGCCGCGTTGTCGAGCGACCACAACCCGTCCAGAGTTCGGCTTCCCATCCCCAATTTCAGCGACTATAAACCCGCCCCACGTCGCTACCCCGCGACGTCCCGCCGCCGTAGCTCAGTTGGCAGAGCGACGCTTTCGTAAAGCGTAGGTCCTCGGTTCAAGTCCGAGCGGTGGCTCTAATTTTTCAATCATCACGACATTGCAAATGCCCTCAGTTCCCCGCAGGAATTGAGGGTTTTTCGTTGAGACCTCGCTTGTGGCCAACGGTGCTGTGACTGTCCGTGATAACCCTGAGAATCGGCGATTTCCGGTGGAGCATGTCCAGCCATTGGACAGCCAAGATTCGGAGCGTCGGTCACAATCTCGGTGCGATGGGGCGACGACAGGCGATCCTGTGCCCGCGTTGAGGACAGCGATCATGCAATGTGGGCGTTCGGCTCATCACTTCAGCGAGTGCTGCTCTTCCGGGCCGGCCGGCCAGCGCAGCGTGAAGTTCATCGAAAACGCGAGTCGGTGAAACTCGCCGTGATGCGGCGTTACGGAATGCCAGACGTAGGCGGGGAAAATGAGCATCAGGCCCGGGCGAGGAAAGACCTTGATGTGATCGCGATGACACGTTGAGGTCAGGTTGGCATTGAAGCGCGGATCGTGGAGCAACAGCACTCCGTCACCGGCCTCGAAATAGTCTTCGCCGTCGGCCGAAGAGATGGGCTGTCGATTGGAATCCGCCGTGCGGGCATAATAGACGCCGATCAGGTCGGCGTGGTGATTGTGAACAATGGTGGACTCGCCGCGGCCCATGCGGTTGCTGAAGAGCAAAAGATCGATCCCCTCTGGTCCCACGATTCCCTCGGCCTCCAGCCAGTGTTTCACCCCTGTGATGAACATGGACCGGAGCTGTTCGATCGCAGGCACGGTGTCCGCCAGACGCAGCAAATTCAGTGCGTCCGGGTGCATGTTGAACCTGTCGTCAAGCTCCGGCCGGCGTTCAAGCAGATCGCAGAGATCCGCATTCAGGGTGTCGGTGTCAGGAAATTGGATTGTCACCACCCGCGTCGGAAAAAAGGCATAGTCCGTTACTTCCATCAGCCGACCTCTTCACATGTAAATCCACGGCACGAGAGTTCGCTTTGTACTTCGATCGCATCGACCGCTGAAGCTGTTGCAAAAGCGGGCCACTCAATCGCTGTGGATGACGATCTTCTCGCCCACTTTGGAGTACGGCGACCCAACGACGCCGAACCTAAAGAGATTCCGCGTTGGCATGTAGGCTAACCGTGAGCCCAATTCCCAAACAGGGGTGGCAGTCGGAGTGGCGGTGACAACGTAGCGCGAATCTCTCGGATGGCCGCACAGATCGGCTTGGCCAAGGCGATGCAGAAATTACGATCTGCGGAAGCTCATCACGTTCCACTCGTCGGTAGCGAAGGCCGCCCGGTTCGTCGATGCCACACGGCGAGATTCCTTGCCGGGAGTGATCCCGCACCTGA
>CAZILR010000268.1:0-7059 GCA_964539995.1 uncultured Planctomyces sp. | reverse complement strand
ACGGCCTTTCTTGGCCGTCACCTTCCGACGGCCAAGAAAGGCCGTCACTACAAGATCACATCACCTCGGACAGCTTCACCAACCGGCTTTGTTCGCGCATCGACTTCGCGGCGGCGTGGACGATGGCCGTGACTTCCAGGATCTCCTGATGCGGGATCGGCTCGCGACGCGTCTTAATCATCTCGCGGAACGTCGCGGCCATGCGGAACATCTCGTAGTGGTGGCCGTACCAGAAGTCGTCTTCGATCGAGGCGGTGTACTCGAACTTTTTCTTTTGGAAGTGGACCTCGGTGTGACAGTATTCCCACTTCGAGTTCGGTCGGCCGAACCAGATCTCGGCGGGCATCCGATCGGGGTACGTCACGAGCGCGTGGCAAGTGTTCTCGCGAGCGTACATGCTGACCGCTTCGACCCCCGGTCCCATCAGCGTCATCACGGTCCACGCCGGATGCTGGCCGTAGACCATCCAGCCGCTCTCCGAGAATCCCCCTTGCACGCTGGCGATGACATATTGAATCGGCCCGAACTCGCCGGAATCACGCTTTCGCAACGCGGCTTCGCAGCCCCACTCGTGACGGAACAGGCTCGACGACATGATCGGAGCGTTGTGCTGCTTCGCGAACTCCAGAATCTTGCGTGTCCCGGCCGGGGTCTCGCCGATCGGCTTGTCGCAGAACGTCGGCAAGCCTTTTTTGAGTCCCGGAGCCACGAGATCAAAGTGATCGTCACCGAAGCCCGACGCATCGCCGAGCCACACAGCATCAACTTGCTCGACCATTTCCTCGACCGACTTCGCGACCTGCACACCGGGAAACGCTTCGGGGAACTTCGCCGCGATCGCGGGATCGGCGTCGTAGTAGTGCGTGATCTTCGTGTCGGGAAACGGCAATTGGTCGAACGTGTATTTCGGATTGCGAACGTACTCGCGAAAGAATTTCGCCGACCCCGGATCGACCAGCTTGCAGTAGGTGTCGACGTCCGCCGTCGGATGAAAGTATTGAGCAAAGTGCCAAGTGTGCCCATTGCGCGGCTGAGGTTTGCCACGAATCGTGGCCGAGATCACGCCGATTCGCAGCACCTTGTCCGAGGGCTTTGCGTCCTCGGCGGCGGAAGCGGGCGACGTCAACGCAGCACTTCCCACAGCGGCCGCCGAAGCGAGGAGCATCTGACGTCGATCCAGGAAATCGTTGGTGGGCATGAATCAATCCTCGTGTTGCAGTTCGCCGTAGGATGGCCGCCCTCGGCCGTCCTGTGTTTAGAGATCGGAGATTTCAAATTTGAGATTTCCAAGGGACGGCCGAGGGCGGCCATCCTACGACGAATAAAACTCGACCGTCTTGCGGACACCGTCGCGCAGTGAGGTCGCTTGCCAATCGGAAAAGACGTTCGCGATGTAGTTGGGGTTCGGCGGGATGTTGGAAGGAATCGACGGCCCGTTAACCGTGATGCGCGATGCCGCGCTGGGGACGACGTCGATGATCGCGGAGCGAAATTCCTCGGTCGTGGCCGGCTCGCTCGGAAGATCAACGACCGTGTGGCCCGGCGGACACTCGAATGCCGAGCGAACGAACGCGCGAGCCACGTCCTCGACGTAGTCGTAACCGACCCGCCCCGTGTAGCCGATCGTGTAACTCTCGCCGAGCGCGGCTGCTCGCGCGGCCAACGATGGCCCGGCCGTCAAACCTTGATCCCGTTCCGGCCCATAGACGACATGCGGACGCACGGCGATCGACGCGATGCCGAAGTGACGCCAATACTGCTCGGCGATCAAGTCCACTGCTTGCTTGAACGCCCCATAAAACGTCGGCGGCCGATTCGACTCCGAGTCACTCGCATTCGCTTCGGGGCCATACACGGCATACGAACTGGCATACGACAGCGAACGAACTCGCCCCGACCGCCGCGCCGCTTCGAACAACGCCGTGCTCCCCAACACGTTGACCTGACAGCCCAGCCACGGATCTTTCTGGCATTCCGGAGTCAGCATCGCCGCGAGATGAATGACGTGCGTCACGCCGTGCTGCTCGATGACGCTCTGCAAGCGATCGCGATCCAACAGCGAAGCCTGGAGGGAAATCACCTCCGCTGCGCGTGGACCAAGCACTCGCGACCAACGAGGTGGAGCCGGCTGCACGTCAACCACAACCGGCTTCGCGTTTCGCGCGAGTAACTCGCGCAGCACCCAAGTGCCAATGAAGCCGCTTCCGCCCGTTACCAACACCGTGTCGCTCATCGCCGTCCTCATTCCGTTCGAGCCGCAGCCAGTCACCGTGATAGTGTTCGATCCGAGACCGATTTTCGAGTGCCACGGCTGTCTCAGCCGTGCTTCGCGATTTGACGTCCTCGAATTGCGACGTAGGCTTTTGCAAGAATCTCCGTGAAGGATGCTGCGATGCGAACGTCCTCCCTGATTTCACTGATCTTCATCGCCTGGGTCATCCTCTGGGTCACGGGCAACGGCTCGTTGTTCCGAGCGCTTTGGTAGCGGGCGATCCTCGCCGCCGCGATCCACCTCAGTTGCATGTTCTGAACCCGCAGGGTTCGCAGCCATTCGCCGGTGGTTCACTCGCGATGGTTACAGACGGCGTTCCTGTTGGTCCACGGACATCCAAAGCGGGAGAGGGCTTCAGCTACTCCGAGACGACCACAGGCCGCTGATTGACTTCCGCGAACAGCGCGAATAAACCGCGAAGCGACCAAGTAATCCGCGCGACGGTCAGGGGATGATGATGAAGGCATTACTCGTCAGAATCGGTGTAGATCAAAAGTATGGCCGGTGGAATGCCCCGGTGGATGGCGAAGGACGCTTCGTTTATGTGCCCATTCCAGAGAAACTTGGAACTGCATTCCACACAGGTCTTGAACGGCGATATGGCGAATTGCTTCCGGCACTTCAACGCTTTTGCGGAGATCACGACTGCGATCTCGTCAGCGACCTACGGTTTCCGCAGGAATTGCTCCATCATCCGATGCACTTGGACCCTGACTTCGAGTGCCTGACTTACGGTGACGAAGGTGGTCGCCGTGGCGCAGGAATGGTCAATATGGCCGAGGGCGACTTGCTTGTGTTTTATGGTGGACTGCGTCCAGTCCATCGTTGCGAGCACACGTTGATCTACGCTCTGTTGGGCATATTCGTCGTGCAGGAAGTCGTGTCGGTTGCCAGCGTGCCAGACGAACGGTGGTACGAGAACGCGCACGTTCGCAAAACGAAACGAGGTGACACGGACATTGTGGTCCGTGCCAAGCCTAGTGTCTCCGGCCGATTCGATCGGTGCATTCCCATCGGAGAGTGGCGCAACAAGTCGTATCGAGTGCGGAACACGATCCTCGATGCCTGGGGTGGGCTGTCCGTGAAGGACGGCTTTATTCAACGCAGCGCGGTGCCGCCGACGTTCAACAAGCCACACCAGTTCCTTGCGTGGTTGAAGAAGCAAGGCATCAAGCTCCTTGCCAGGAACAACTAACATGGCCGCGTCCAAAATTTTCTTCGTCCACCTGCGCCGACCGGAAAGCGCGTCCAAGAATGAGAACGAGCGGCGCGATGATCCGTTTTATGAGTTCGGTAGTTTTGGATGCACAGGATGCCATAAGTCCAATCTCCTCCACCCACACAACGCGGAGAAACTCGTCGGTGCGAGATTGGCGTTCGTTCAAGGCGGTTCAGGTGGTTCCCGGTTGGTGTTCCTGACTCCGCCAATCACGGTGACGGAATGGCAAGATCGCTGTGAGGCAACATGGGTGCCTATCAAGAAGCCGTTCAAATACAGCCACGCGCCGATCCTTGTCTCCAACAATGGCCGCAGCGATTTTCGGAAGGTCAAGAAGTTCGCGCTCGAAGCAGGAGGCACCACAGTCGAGGGAAAACTTACCAGTCGGTTACGAACGAGGGCGAAGGAGTTGCCATTGGATTTGGCAAACCATGTAATTGAGATTTACGAGCGAATGCGCGCTGCGGCAAAGCCATCGGCCTTTGCGTCGAAGTACTACGAGACGCTGCCCTATCTTCCGCCATGTCCCGACGAAAACAGAAGAGCGACGTACCTGAGCAAACTGAAGGAATTAAGTGGCGACTGCGATCGCGCGAAATCATCAACGCTGAGCAATCGTAAACGACGCTGTCAGTAGCCCATTGAGACCTGTTCTTTCGTGATAGGGGGCGAACGATGTTTTCCCGGAATTCAACGGTCGTGTCTGACAGCCTCCGATTACTAATTCTCTTGGTGCTGGTCAGTGGGTGGTTATCGGTGCCGGCATCCGAACCGTTGAGCATCACCACTCAGCCCGCGAACGTCTGGATCAAGCGAACTCCATTGGCGGATGCTCCGGTCTCGCCGCGATTGGGGTATGAGGGGGCGTGTGTTTGGGATCGGCGGAATCAATTGCTCGTGAGGTATGGCGGGCACAATCAGGGAGGTGGCGGCGAGCAGGGGGCGGAGGTTTGGACGTTCGATTTGGCGACGGCGAAGTGGACGCTTAAGGAGCCGAATACGTCGCCGCCGGGGGTTTGCTGCAACGCTCAGAATGTGTACGACCCGACGAGCGGGCGGTATGTGCGGTTTCCATTCTTCAGCGGCAGCCACGGGTGGCAGTGGGCTCGCGAGCTGTATTTGAATGACTCGTCCGTATGGACCTACGACCTCGGCGAGAACCGCTGGCGAAACCGTCGGCCGTTGCCGACGCCGCGATTGGCTCCGTATCGCTGTGCCTCGTGGGACAGCGACGCAGAAGTCGTCGTCGTGTTCGGTGGTGAGGGGAGCAGCGAAGGGACGTTGATCTACGACCCGGCGCGGAACGAGTGGCGTTGGCCCGGACGCGAGGGAGACAAGGCGGACGGCCGAGGGCGGCCATCCTACGTCGAGCCGGCCGCTCGCAGCGGCGGGAACATGGCCTACGATGAGGCTCACAAGCTGCATGTGCTGTTTGGATCGCAGTTCGACAACGACGTTCACACCTGGGCCTACGACGTGCGCCGCAACGAATGGCGCGACCTGAAACCGGACGGCCAGCCGCCGACCGACAAGAACGACGCGGTGCTGACCTACGATCCGATTCATCGCGTCGTGCTGGCGATCATCAAGATCACGACCGGTGCAGACGAGTCGGCCAAGCACGAATTGCAGACGTGGGCCTACGACGCGGGAGCCAATCGCTGGCAGCGGATGAATCCGACCGCCGAACCGGAATCGTCCAGCAATCGCGCACGGAATTTGATCTTCGCTCCGGAACTGAACCTCGCGATCCTCGAAAACTGCACGAGCAAGCCGCGCGAGCAGCAAGTTTGGACGTATCGCTTCGGGGAGGCTTCGGTTGGTCAGACGCCGATGCCCGTCGTTAAACCGCGAGCGGAGTTGCCTCTGGTTGAGGACGGAGTTGTTTCGGTGATCGGGCCGCAACGGGTGGAGATCCGTTGGACCGCACCTGTCGCCCTGTCGCTCCGCGACAGGAATCGCCGAGCGCGCGAAGACCGTCCAACAACGAGCAGCGTCGATCGCACAACGGACGTCGATGCCGCAACGGCAATCGTGTCGCGGAGCGACACGGCGACGTTGAGCTACCACGTCGAACGTGCCGTCGTCGAAGTCTACAGCGACGATCAACTCAAGCGGCTCAAGTCGCGCACGCCACCGATGGCCGGGCCGATCGTCGGAGCGATTCGCCGCATCGGGCCGTTCCAGCGGCTCACGACCGAGCCGCTCAAGACGACATCGTTCGTCGATACGAGAATCCATTTGAATGAACCACAAACAATCGAAGGCGAACCGAGTTACGACCGGCCGCTGCACAAAGAGCATCTCGACGAGACCGGTCGCGAGTATCGCCAGGGGGTGTTCGCCTACCGCATTCGCTCGGTGGATGCCACCGGAAAAGAGAGCGGTCCCTCCTCGGCACTCTTCACAATTCCGTCGTCACCGCAGAACGTCTTCAGCCGTGAAGACGGAACGACTTGCCAATTGAAATGGTCGCCGAATACCGAGCAAGGCATCTCCGGCTATCGTGTCTATCGCATGGATGGCCGCTACGACAAAGACCCGGTTTCACGGCTGACGTCCGAGCCGATCACGGCGACAACTTTCCAAGACGAGTCCGCCGGCAAGTCCGCGCGACGCTATTACATCGTCGCCGTCGATTCGCTCGGCCAGGAAGGCTTCCCGTCGTCGCCGGTTTGGTTCCAACGCGAGTGGCGTGACTTCTACACTCCCTTCGTCGGCGAATGGCATCAGTGATTGGCCGCCGTAGAGAGTTTCGTCATGCAGTACCGGACGCTGGGCCGAACAGGGATTCAAGTTTCCGCCGTCTCCTTCGGAGCCGGTCCGGTTTCGGGCTTGATGACCGGCGCTGATACCGATACTCAGAACGCGGTCTTGTCGGCCGCAGTGGAGGCCGGGATCAACTGGATGGACACCGCGCCCGGATACGGAACCGGAAGCTCGGAAGCCAACCTGGGGCGAGCGTTGTCTGAAATCAAATCGCCCCAGCCAATTCACATCGCCACCAAGGTGCGCATTCCGTCGGATTCGACGGAGCCAGTCAGCGACATCATTCGTCGCTCGGTCGAGGAAAGTTTGCAGCGGCTGCGGGTGAGTTCGGTGACGCTCTTGCAGTTGCACAACGGGATCACCGCGTTGCGAGGTGCCGAACCGGCGTCGATCACGCCGACCGACATTCTGTCGCGTGACGGAGTGGCCGACACGTTCGATCGTCTGCGAGAAGAAGGCGTCATTCGTCATTCCGGGCTGACCGGCACCGGCCAGCCGGCCGCGATGAAAGAGGTCATCCGCTCTGGTCGATTCGACACGGTGCAGACGCCGTACAACGCGATCAATCCGAGTGCTGGATCAACATCCTCCATCCATTCGGGAGACACCGATTACGGCAATATCCTGGCCGGCTGCGCGGAGCAGCGGATGGGGGTGTTCGCCATTCGCGTCTTCGCGGCCGGTGCGTTGCTCGGCCAAGCTCCGAGCGCTCACACACTCAAGACGCCGTACTTTCCGCTTGACCTGTATCAACGCGACGTCGCGCGGGCCGAGCAACTTCGAAGCGAACTACGCGACA
>CAZILR010000267.1:0-7108 GCA_964539995.1 uncultured Planctomyces sp. | reverse complement strand
GACAAAGTTGCGGAATCACAGATTGTGAGGATGAACGCTGTTTGGGGAGACGAGAGTTGGCGTGAGGCCGCCTACAAGAAAATCAAAACACTGTTTGGTGAAGAGGACGAAAAAACGAATAATGACCGCGTGGCGAAGGCATTTCAGAAACGTCTTCGCGAGGTCGCGGGATTCAAGTACGTTCCCGACCCGATTGAGATGCGAAACTCGACTGGCGCGACCGTGTACTACTTGTATTTCGCGTCGAATAATCCCACCGGAAGTAAGATTGCGAGTCACATTCTCGATCGACATCGGAGGTGACTATCATGGCGAACAATTCTTCTATCGAATGGACTGAGGCAACTTGGAACCCAGTGACTGGCTGCACGAAGGTCAGCCCCGGTTGTAAGTTCTGCTATGCCGAACGGATGGCTCGGCGGCTTCAAGCGATGGGAACCGAAAACTATAGAAACGGTTTTCGACTGACGCTTCAGCCGCGAATGCTCGAATTGCCGCTGACTTGGACCAAGCCACGCCTCATCTTCGTGAACTCGATGAGCGATCTATTCCACGATCGCGTCCCGTTGGACTACATCCAGCGGGTATTTGAAGTCATGCGAAAGGCATCGTGGCATACGTTTCAAGTTCTGACAAAACGATCCGAGCGACTCGCCGAACTCAGTCCGAAGCTCGATTGGCCATCCAATGTTTGGATGGGAGTCAGCGTAGAGAACGAAGACTATGTTTCACGAATTGACGACTTGCGATTGACGAGTGCCACCGTGAAATTTCTCTCGCTTGAACCACTGCTTGGCCCGCTTCCAAACTTGAAGTTGCCCAACATTGATTGGGTCATCGTGGGTGGCGAGTCTGGCCCCGGCGCGCGAACGATGGAAGAATTTTGGGTCACCGACATTCGAGATCAGTGTGTTTCGGCCAACGTCCCTTTCTTTTTCAAGCAATGGGGTGGCTTCAACAAAAAACGCGCAGGACGAATCCTTCAAGGTCAAACTTGGGATCAGTTGCCTTCCAATACATCGCGGATTGCGGAACTCACAGCGTAATCGGATTGCCACGGAGAATTCACATCATGAGTCGATTCTTGCTTCTTAGTTCTCTCTTGTTGAGTTTCACTCCTTGTCTCGCTCAAGAGTCGAAGCCAGAAGCCGCCAAACCCAAAGAAGTCGTGACGTACAAAGACCATGTCTCGCCGATTCTGCGGAAGCATTGCGGGAGCTGCCATAACCCGGATAAGGCGACGTCGGACTTCGACGTGATGACGTATCAAACACTGATGGCCGGCGGCAGCAGCGGCGAGGCGATCGCAGCGGGGAGTCCGGATTCCAGCCGGTTGTACAAAGCGGTCGCGCACCTCGAAGAGCCGTTCATGCCACCGAAGGCGGCGAAGATTCCCGATGCGGAGATCGCGGTCATCAAGAGGTGGATTGAACTCGGCGCGCCGGAAACCTCGGTCAGCGCGGCGAAGAATGCGACTCGTAAAGTCGATCTCGATTTGGCATCGGTTTCGACTGGAAAACCGGATGGTCCGCCGCCGATGCCGGAGAAGCTGCCGAGCGTTGAACTGCCGACAACGAAGCGTCCGCATCCGGTCACCGCGCTCGCGGCCAGTCCTTGGGCACCGCTTGTTGCGGTCGCGGGGCACGAGCGAATCCTGCTCTACAACACCGACGAGCTGAAACTGATCGGCGTGCTGCCGTTCCCGGAACGGATTCCACACGTCTTGAAATTCAGCCGCAACGGCAAGCTGCTGCTCGCGGCGGGCGGACACGGAGCGGACTCCGGCAAAGTCGTGCTGTTCGACGTGACGACCGGGCAGCGCATCACGGTGATCGGCGACGAATCCGACAGCGTGCTCGCGGCGGACATCAGCCCGAATCACAAATGGATCGCGCTCGGCGGCCCGGCCAAGCTCGTGAAAATCTTTTCGACCGAAACCGGCGAGCTGAAGCACAAGATCAAGAAGCACACCGATTGGGTCACGTCCATCGAGTTCAGCCCGGACGGTGAGATGCTTGCCAGCGGCGACCGCAACGGCGGCGTTTACGCCTGGGATCCAGAGACCGGTGGCATCCTCTTCACGCTCGGCGATCACAAGGACATGATTACGGACATGAGCTGGCGAGCCGACTCGCAAATGCTCGCGACGGCCAGCGAAGATGGCCGAGTCATCCTCTGGTACGCCGAAGACGGCTTCCCGACCCGCTCGATCAATGCCCACACCGGCCCGACACCAGTGCCGCTCCCACGCGGTAAAATTCCTGGTGTGCTCTCGGTCAACTACGCGAAGAATGGCGACTTCGTCACCGTCGGCCGTGATCTGACCGCTCGCTTGTGGACCGGCGGCGGTTCGAATCAAGGCCCGAAGTTCGAGGGGTTCACCGACATCCCCTCGCGAGTCGTCTTCACACACGACGGCACGCGAGTTATCGCGGGCGACTTCACCGGCAAGCTGCGCGTCTGGAACGTGAAGGACAAATCGCTGGCTGGCGAACTGAGCACGAGTCCGTAATCGCTGTAGCCACACTCGCCAAGAGTGTGGGCAACGTGGCACTCAAGCCGACGCTCTTGGCGAGCGTGGCTACGAAGTAGCGGTCATCATCGCAGCTTGCGGCCTTCGCCACTCAACGGCGTGAGCGTCACGCGCGAGAAGCGATAGCGGCAGTCGTAGGCTCCAAGGAACAGCGTGGCCTCATTCGGCGTTTTCCAATAATCGGAGAGGCTCAAGCGTTTCGAGTCACCGCGCCACTGGATCAATTCGTGGCCGTCGCACGTCACGGTGACGGAACCGTTGCGAACGGTGCAGATGATTTGCGACGGGCGGCCCTTGACCAGCACTTCGCGGCGCACGGTGCTGGCGTTGCCGACGTTTTGCCCATCAATGTTTTCCAAAGCGTTGGCTGGCTCGCCTTTGCCGGCGGAGTAACTCAGCAACGCCGCGAAGCGATTCGCACCTGACCGTTGCCCCAGGAGCAAACCATTCGGCTCATCGAGCGGCTCGGCGATGACGGTCAGTTCGTATTCGTCAGGCGGCTGATACGGGAGTTCGAGGCGTGCTCCGAATGCCTTTGGCGAGAGTAGCTGCGCGCTTTCCTTTTGCCATTCGGCAGAGACTTTGTCCTTCGAGACATCGACCAACGCCAGCAAGTCGATCGCGTCTTGTGGCCGAGCGGGCTTCTCGGCAAGTTTGTCGGTCACTCGTTTCACATCGGACGAGGCCGTTCCAGCCGGCGGAGTCGGGCCGACATCGGTTTTCTCGCGGACTTGGAAGTAGCCCCACAGTTCGACGTCGCGGCCATCGTCGAGCACCGCATCGACTCGATAGCTCACTGGCGTCGCACGATCGAAGCGGCCGAGGTTCAGCTTGTCCGGTCGCAGGTCGCTCTCGCTCGGCGTGAACGATGCGACTTCCAGCCAAGGGCCAAGCACGTCGGTTTGCAGGCGGACTCGGCAGGATTTCACCCGCGCGGGTTCCGGCCACGTCAGCTTGAGCGACACTGGTTCATTCGGCTTCGGCACTCGTGGTTCCGGCAAGGCCGTGAACGTCGAGAACAAATCGGTCTTGCGATCGAACGGCTTCTCCGGCGGATTCCAACCGAGTCGTTTCTTCTGAGCCTCATCCAACCAGGACTCGCTGATCCAGCCGTGATACTGGCCGAGGCTCATCACCGAGTTATTGCCCGGTTCGGGATGTGGCAGGCCGACCGTGTGGCCGCAGCCTTCGTGGTACACGACGCAATCGCTTCCACTGTACGGCACGCGCCAGCCGTCGGCGCTGACCAAGCCCCAGCCGACGCCGCGCCCGGCGATGTAGGTCGCTCGCGCGCCGCCTGATTCCGCTCCGGGAAAGTGGCGACCGTTGGAATAATTTCCCTCGAACTTCCACCCGCTGTCGATTGGCTTCACGCGAAAGAAATCGTCTAGCGGTTTCCAGTTGATCTCGCTGAGCACCAGCAGAATTGGAAACGCTGATCGCTCGCCGCGCGCGAACTGCAACGCCTCATCAACCTCGCCGAGCGTCTGAAAGAAAATGAAATTCGCGTCGCCGTTGCGAAGCTGGTCTGTCGATCGCGCCGAACGAAACGGTTCCGCCCGCATCGTCGCCCGCATCGTCGATTGTCCTTGAAACTCCCGCTCGTGAAACCGCTCAATGCGGCGGCAGAAGTAGTTGACTCGCTCCTTCCAATCCGGCAACGGCTCGCGATCCTTCGGCACAAAATAGACGACCGTGACGTCGATCTTGTCGATCGAATGCTTGCCGTCCCACGTCTTGAGTTCGGCCGACAGTTTCGTCACGAAATTCAGTGGCAACAGGAAAGCGACGAATGCAAACAAGTGACTCCAGCCAGGAGCGTGAGAAATGCGCATGAACAACCTTCTTTGTGTCTGTCGCCGAGAACGATCGCTCGACGAGCGGTTAATGTGATCGCAACTGCCGAGAAGTTCATGCCAGCAGCGGCGCGATGACTTTCGCGTCGTACACATCGGTCAGGCGTTCGTCGCGGCCGTGGACGTTGTAGACGACGCGTTTGTGGTCGAGGCCGAGTTGGTGCAGGATCGTGGCGTGGAGGTCGGCGACCATCGTGCGGTTCTCGACGGCGTGATAGCCGAGTTCGTCGGTCGCTCCGTAGGCTTGGCCCCCTTTGATGCCTCCGCCGGCCAGCCACATCGAGAAGCCTTGTTTGTGATGATCGCGGCCGTCTCCGGATTGACTGACGGGTGTGCGGCCGAACTCGCCACCCCAGACGAGCAGCGTGCTGTCGAGCAGGCCGCGCTGCTTGAGGTCTTTGAGCAACGCGGCGGTCGGTTGATCGGTTCGCTCGCAGCAGGATCGCGTCGTCGCCGCGTTCTTGGCGTGCGTGTCCCAGATTTGGCCTTCGATGAAAACCTGGATGTATCGCACCCCGCGCTCGACCAATCGCCGAGCGATCAAGCAGCGGCGACCATAGCTGTCGGTCGGTTGCTTGCCGATACCGTAGGCGGCTTGCGTCTCAGCGGTTTCTTGCGTGAGGTCGAGCGCCTCGCCTGCGTGAAGCTGCATTCGCGCCGCCATCTCGTAGCTCGCGATGCGAGCCTCCAGGTCCGGCGCGATGCGCGGATGATTCGCAAGATGTTCTTCGTTGAGTTTCGCGAGCAGTTCGCGCCGCACACGCTGCGTGTTGTCGGTCACGGGACTTGGCGGTTGCAGGTACAGCACCGGAGTCCCCGTGTGTCGGAAATGAACTCCCTGATAACGCGGCGGCAAAAAACCGCTCGACCAGTTGCGAGTGCCGTCGGTTGGCAAGCCGTTGTCGGTTCGGAGCACGACGTAGGCCGGCAGGTTTTGACTTTCGGCACCGAGCGCGTAGCTGACCCACGCACCGATCGTCGGACGACCGGTGACGATGCGGCCCGTGTGTATCTGCCAGAGGGCTTGCTCGTGATTGTTGTGCTCGCAATGCATCGAGCGGATCACCGCGATGTCATCGGCGCACTCGGCCGTGTGCGGCAGCAGTTCGGAGTATTCGACGCCGCACTCGCCATGCGGCCGAAACTTGAACGGGCTACCCAGCAAATTCCCGTGCGCCGAAATTTTCACGAGGTCCGTGAAGTATTTCGGCATCGGCTTGCCGTCTTGCTTGTTGAGTTCCGGCTTTGGGTCGAGCAAATCCATGTGGCTCGGCCCGCCATGCTGGAAGAGCTGAATCACAGCTTTCGCTCGCGGCGGAAAGTGATGGCCGAATTGATGCGCGACTGGACCTTCCGCCCGCGCAGACTCTTCACAGAGCAGACTGCCCAGCGCAATGCCGGCAAATCCGGTCGCTCCGAGAGACATCCAGTCTCGACGCGAGAGTTGGTTTCCAAGAGAAGTGATTTGCGAACTCATCGTCATACCTCACTCGTCACCGTCTCCGGCCAGCTTTGCGGCCTTTGCGTGCTTCTGTTCCAACCAAGTCATTGAACAGAAGCTCGCAGAGGGCGCGAAGGCAAAGTCGGACAGGTCAATGCACATAGACAAATTCGTTACTGTTGAGCAGCACCAAGGCGACTTGTCGCCAAGCGGCTTTGAGGGCGGCTTCTTTTTCGGGATCGGTTGCTGTCGGCTTGTTCGCGAGTTGTTCTCGCGAGAGTTCGGAAAGCGTGCGGACGATGTTGTCGGTTTCTTTCGCGGACGGCTCGCGAGCGAATAGCAGGCGGAAGGCGAAGCGGATGCGATCTTGATCGGTCGCTGCGACGGACCAGACCCGGTCGGTGAGACCACCGGCGGCCTTGTCAGCGGCGGGGCCGTGCAGCATCGCGAGGGCTTGCAGCGGGACGGTTGAGACCGATCGTTCCGGGCAATTCACTTCCATCAGCGGTGTGTCGAAGAGTTCCAGCATCGTGAGATGCTGACTGCGACGCACGATTTGGTAGATCGAGCGGCGGCGGCCCGGTTCGTCTTCGGTGTCGATGACCGAGCCGTCTCCTTGAGCGGCGACGTTGGCCCACTTGCCGAACAGTGTTGGATTGAGCCGGCCGGAGACGGACAACAGGCTGTCCCGCACCAACTCGCCAAGATGCCGTTTGGGAGACCACGCGCTGAGCCACACATTGTCGGGATCGCGTTGCCGCCGCGCGTCGTCGATGTCCGCCGATTGGCGATACGCGGCGGAGGTGACGATCAGACGATGCAGGCGCTTTTGGGACCAGGAGAGTGCTCCTGTCCCCTCTCCCTCTGGGAGAGGGTTAGGGTGAGGGTGAGGGATGCGAACGCCCGTTGAACCTGTTCGCGCAAGGGAGTCTGTTGCGTCTCGGCCCTCACCCGGCCTTCGGCCACCCTCTCCCGAAGGGAGAGGGGACGGATTGGAAGCGAACTCAACTGCCAGCCAATCGAGCAATTCCGGATGTGACGGCTTTGCTCCGCTGCGGCCGAAGTTGGCGATCGTGGGGACGAGGCCTCGGCCGAAATGCGCGGCCCACAGGCGGTTCACATGCACGCGAGCGAGCAGCGGGTGATCGGGCGAGGTCAGCCATCTGGCCAACGCGAGTCGTCGGCCCGAAGTTTTGTAGCCGGGTTGCGGCGACAAGCTGAAGCCGGCCGGCGCGAGCACTTCGACGACTCCCGGTGCGACTTCGGCTCCGGGCTTGT
>CAZILR010000266.1:0-7129 GCA_964539995.1 uncultured Planctomyces sp. | reverse complement strand
CGTCGAGCCATCGACAAAGTGCGGCAGTCGGGCGCGTACTCTGTTCCCGGAGGCACGCCGACGCGCGAGGACCTGACTCAGCGAATGATCTTTCCGATCGTCAATGAGGGCGCTCGATGCCTCGCTGAAGGTATCGTCTCGAAGGCTGAAGACATCGACCTCGCGATGGTGTTCGGCACTGGCTTCGCTCCCTTCCGAGGCGGGCCGATGCGGTACGCCGAGAGCCTCGGCTTCGGCAAGATCGTCGAAATTCTGGAGAAACTCGCAAACGGCCGGCCGCGATTGGCACCATCCGACGCACTGAAGCGGCTGAGGCCAGTGCAGCCGTAGCCCAGGCCCTTGTGGCCTGGTGGGTTCTCGCGGAGAGAATGAATCAACCGACCCACAAGGGTCGGGCTACGTTGATTCCAAGAATCCACCGACCCACGAGGGGTCGGGCAGATTCCAAGTTCTCTTCCGGTTTTTAGATCGGTCTGTCATTCTCCCGCCGCTTTCCTCATCCCCATTCTCTCGCAGTCCTGAGTCCTTCAATGCCGTTCGGTTTTTTCCGTCGAGCCAAGAAGCGAGTGACCGGAGTCGTCAAGCAGGCGATTATCCGGCACCATAAGAATTCCGGTGTGGTGATGTTCTCCGACACGACACTGCGTGACGGCGAGCAAATGCCTGGCGCGACGCTCGACCCGGACGACAAGTTGCGGATCGCGCTGGCTCTCGAAGAGGCGGGAGTGCATTCGCTCGATGCCGGGTTCCCCGCGTCATCGCCGGCCGATGTCGAAGCGATTCGGCGAATGGTCGGAGTCGTGAAAAAGCCGGTGCTGACGGCGCTCTGCCGAACCGTGCGTGGAGACGTGGATGCGGCCGACGAGGCGTTAGACGGCAACCCGCCCACCAAGCGCGGCGTCAGTTTGTTCTGCGGCACCAGTCCGCTGCACCGACAACACAAGCTGCAAAAGTCCGAGACTGAAGTGCTGCGGATCATCACCGACTCGGTCGCGTACGCCGCCGAAAAATTTGAGATCGTCGCCTTCAGCCCGGAAGACGCCAGCCGCACCGAGCTACCGTATCTGTGTCAGTGCTACCGCGAGGCGATTGACGCTGGCGCGACCACCATTGGCTTCCCGGACACCGTCGGGATTCTCACTCCGGAGAAGGCTCGAGATTTCATCCGAGCGATTCAAGACAACGTGCCGAATCTCAACAAGGCACTGCTGGCGGTTCACTTCCACAACGATCTGGGCCTCGCCGTCGCGAACACGCTGGCGTGCGTGGCCGAGGGTGCGAACGTCGTGCAATGCACGATCAACGGCATCGGCGAGCGGGCCGGCAACGCCTCGCTCGAAGAAGTCGCCATCGCTCTCGCACTGCATCCCGACCAGTACGGAGTCGAATTCAAACTCGACACGACCAAGCTGCACGCGCTCTGCCAGTTGGTCAGCGAGTTGACCAACCTGCCGTTGGCTCGGAACAAGCCGGTCGGTGGCGAGAACATCTTCGCGACCGAAGCGGGCATTCATCAGGACGGATTACTGAAGAACCCTGACACCTACCTGCCGTATCGGCCAGAGAAAGTCGGAGCCAGCGGACTCACGTTGGTCATCGGCCGGCACAGCGGTCGCCGAGCAGTCGCTCATCGGCTGCATGAACTCGGCTATGAGTTGTCCGAGGAGCAAGTCTTGGCCGTCTTGCAGGCCATCAAAGACGTCCCCAAAGATGCGCGGATCACCGATGAATTGCTGAAACAGTTCGCCGGGCAGATCACGAGCTCGGTGTGATCGAGAGCCTCTCGCCTCAACTTGATCGAACGGTTGTCGCGATGGTGTCTCAACTCGCACTTTTGTAACGGACGCTCAAAAAAATGTTGGTCGATTAACAGGATGGCTGATACTCTCCCAGCCCACTGGCTTGGCCGAGGATTCACCTCTCTTCCGGAACGCCAGATCTGGATTTCGTCATCCCAAGTCGACAGGACGTTGACGGAGGATTGCGCTCATGGCGGCTGATCTCGAAAGCCTCTGCAAAGAGGGGCGACAATTGTTTCGACAGGGCAAACACGCCGAGTCGATTCAACTCTTCGATCAAGTCTTGCAGTCGGACCCCGATCGGGCCGATGTTCACGATGCGATCGCCACCGCCTACTTCGTCGTCAAGCAATACGACAAGGCCGTGGAACACTTCACGCGCGTGACGCAGCTAGAGCCAAAGAACGCCAAGGCGTACATCAACCTGGGGGCGGTCTACAACCGCAAGGAGGAGTTTCAGAAGGCGGCCGACATTCTGAAAAAGGCGATGACGCGCGATGGCAAGGCGGTCGAGGCCTACTACAACCTCGGCATCGCCTATCGCGGGCTGAAGCAACCGGCGATGGCGATCAACTCGTACAAAGAGGCAATCAAGATCAACCCGCAGATGCTTGACGCCATGCAGAATCTGGGAAACACCTATCTGGAAATGAACAACCCCAAAGCCGCCATCGAGCAATACAAACGGGCGTTGGACATCAACCCCGACTTCGAGCGTGCCAAGCGGGGGCTGGTTCGCGCCGAGGAACTGGAGACCAAGACCAAGGCCGAATTCAATCCCTTCGGACGGCTGGTCGATCAGAACGCGTTCAAGCAAAACAGGGCCGAAGTGCGACTCAAGAAATTGTCTCCCGAGGAGCGTCTTGGGGACCGGCAGACCGTCCGACGTCTGATGATCGAGGCTCAATCCATCTCTCAACAGTTGTTCGAGCATCTTCGCGATAAGCTGCTCGACGATCTGACACAGCTCAACCGCGGAGTGCAACTGAGTCAGAGCGCCGCACACAAATCTCTGTTTGGCTCGAACGAGCAGTTCGATGCCGGCTTTCAGAAGTTTCAAGACCTACGAGTTCAGTTGCAGCGGTTGGCAAAAGACCTCCGGTCCCATGAAACGTCGATGAAAGAAGAAAAATGATCGGCCGAGTTCTGTGATTCCGCAACTTCCGTTGTTCGCCTTTGGAACTTTGCGTCGTGGCCAATGCAATCACGGCTACCTGGCTGGAGCCTACGACCGAGTCCTGCCAGCGAGATTGTTGAACTTCGCACGAGTCGCACCGCTGATGATCGATCGCAAAAATGACTCAGTGGTGGACGGCGAGCTTTTCTTTCTCACACCTTCGACCTACGAGGCCACTCTGTCAGGCTGCGATCAACTGGAGGAACTTCCGAGCGGCAGCTTGACGGGTCACGAATACCGGCGCATTGCCGCGCGCGTTCAGACAGACTCCGGTGAAATCGTCGCTTGGGTCTATGCTTGCTCCGACGCTGAAAGCGACTCGGATTTGCTGCCGTTGATCGAGGCCGAACAGCAACGAATCGAGTCACTCTAATCGTCAGTCTTTTCCAAATCGGTCAGGCTTCGCCCACAAGCAGATTCTCCGCAACCGTGTTTCGAGGCAACTCGCGTCGCCGAACCGGCTAGACCGTCGGCAAACTGACGAGCGGCTTTTCGAATAATCAGTAATCTTCCTCTGACGAGTCTCGTCCGCATCGTCGGAGATTTCACGACTCCCCAACTCCTCATTCACTCGCCGCAAACCAATCGCGGCCCAAACTGGAGAAGCCTCATGAGTATCGCTTCCGAATTCAAAGCCTTCATCCAACGAGGCAATGTCGTGGACATGGCCATCGGCGTCATCATGGGGGGGGCGTTTGGCAAGATCGTGAATTCGTTGGTCGCAGACGTGTTGACGCCACCATTGGGTTACATCACGGGCGGTGTTGATTTCAAAAATCTGTCCGCCAAGATGACACCACCCGCACTTGTCGAAGGCGCGGCAGCGACACCGGTCGAGATTAAATACGGCCTCTTCTTGCAGGCGACTTTCGACTTCTTGATTATCGCGTTCTGCGTGTTCGCGATCGTGAAGGGGATGAATCATTTGAAGAAAAAAGAAGCCGCCGCCCCCGCCGCGCCTTCGGAGCCCACCGCTCAAGAGAAGCTGCTCACCGAGATCCGCGACGTGCTCAAGGCCCGCGGTTGAGGTCGTCTCAGGTTTGTCAGAAACGCCGTCACGGCTTGGCGGCAAAACTGCCGACTCCGGAGAAATACTCCGAGGTTGTCGGCTGCGCATTCCCACAATGCGGAAAAAAATGATTGTCACCGGCGGCACGTCCCAAAATCGTGACCTAGCTTGAAGATGGTTCCCTCCCGATTCGGTGACCGTAGCCAGGCTCTGACCGCCGCTGTGGACCACCGAGGATTCCATCTCCCCCCCAGGTGAGTCGCACTCCTTGATCGGAGCGTGTCTCGAAAAGGCAAACCCGTCGCGAGGCGGGGACGCAAAGCTCAGGGTCTGTCTCGGCGTAGCGTGCGTCACGTCAGATCGCCTGGCTACCGAAAGTCATCCGTCGCATCCAGGAGATTGCCATGCCGTCGTCGAAACTACCGGTCATGACCCGTCGCGCAGCCTTCCGTCGGTTCCTGGGAATCGCGGGTGCCGCACCGCTGGCCGCTCTTTCTGGTCCGGGAGTCATCCCTTCAATACTTGGCCAGGACGGCGCGACCGGAAATACGATTCGCGTTGAGGAAGACTGGTATGTGAAGATCGGCACTCCAGAACCAGAGGCCGACTCTCCTCAAATCAGCACGGTCATTGCTCCTTCGTGGTCGCTGTGGGGCAAATATGCGGTGTTCGATATGAACTGCGCGACGCAACCCGGTTTTTCGTCAGGTGGCGTCCAACTCCAGATGTGGCAGGACGACGGCATCATTCAGACTTGCAGCAACACCAATTGGGATTCCATTCATGTCGTCGATGAGGAGATCCGTTACACGTCGGCGATGAGTATTGTGAATGGCAACATCGTGTTCGAGATCCTCAATGGCAGCTCGACAAGTTGGGGTGCCTTCGGTACTGGCGAGTTGAAGTTGCAAGCGTCAACTTGGCGAGACAATCTCAATTGGTACGACCCGAATTTCACGACCTGGAACTCGCGAATCGGCTTTGCCTCGCATCGTGTGCGGCGATTCATCCTCGAGCGAGTGAGGTATACCCGATCGAACGGCACGTCGATGCTCGATAACACTCCGCGCGTGTTGCATCAATACGACCCGTCAGCGTGACTTGAGGTGTTTACGGCTCATTTGAGCCGTTGCCGTCGATCGGAAGAGTTCACGTTGGCCGGTTTCGCATCTTTGGAGATCAACGATGATCCGCACAACACCATTTGTTCGAATGTCGCCACTGACGCATCCTGCTCGTCGCGGGAATATCGTGACTTTGTCGGCGATGGTCATGGTGGCGATGTTGGGCTTCACCGCGTTCGCCGTGGATGTGGGATTCATGGCTCAAACCAAGTCTCAAATGCAGGGGGCGGCCGACGCGTCCGCGCTCAGCGCCGCGTTGGAAATGCCGAATGGATGGGGAACCGGAAAGGTGCTGACCTCTCAGCAAGTGGATTCGACGGGCAAGACAGCAGCTCAGACCGTGGCCACGATGCATCGTCTGGGAGAACAGGCGTCGGCCTACTTGGATACGACTCGCGACGTGCGATTCGGTCAACGAACGAAGAACGCGAACGGAGCCTGGGTCGAGACCTGGGGGGCGACACCCTACAACATGGTCGAGGTCACGATTCATCGCGACCAACCGCTATCAGGCAAAACAGCCACTCGTGGCGATCAACAATTGCCTCTGTTCTTTGCTCCGGCGCTGAGTGCAAATCAGAAGTCGGCCTCCCTTATCGCTAAGGCAACGGCCACGCTTTCTCCGGGGAACGGCTTCTACATTCCTCCGGGCAGCGGGCTGACCTGTCCGTTGTTGCCGATCGCGATGGACGAAACCACCTGGAACAATCTCATCCTCAATGGTGCCGGAAGCGACAACTACAGATACAACAGCAACGGGACTGTCACGAGCGGTACGGATGGCATCAAAGAAGTCTCACTCTATCCCGACAGTAGCGGCTCTTTGCCCTCAGGAAATCGCGGAACGGTGGATATTGGACCATCGAACAACAGTACGGCCGACTTGTCACGACAGATCCTGTATGGTCCCAACCAAGCCGACTTGGCGTACTTTCCCGGCGGCGTCGTCCAGATTCCCGCGAGCGGCTTGTTGGCGCTCAACGGCGACACCGGTCTGAGCGCCGGCATCAAGGACGACCTCGCGGCAATTATCGGACAACCTCGAGCCATTCCCATCTTCCGTTCCGTGTCTGGTCCCGGAAACAACGCCACTTATCAGATTTGTAAGTTCGTCGGGATTCGAATTCTGTATGTGAAACTCACAGGAAGTCCGAGTCAGAAGCAAGTGATCATCCAGCCCGCGCCGGTGTTCGATGGCACGATCATCAGCACTCCAGCCGCGATGGCACCCGACTCGATCATGGCTTCGCTGAAGCTGATCCACTGATCGCTTAAGGCGATTAGGACATTGAAAATTTGATGGAAGTCCCAGCCCGTACCCCGGAGGATGGCAACGTCCTTCGGGGTTTTTGTCACTGTGGAGACTCATGGAGTCCCACATGCCGGCTCTATTTTTGGCCGAGGCACATCAATTTCTCTTGCCGCTGCCCATCAACTTGGTTCGCGACTCGGAAGTAGATGCGGCTGCCGCAGATCGTCGGCGTGGCGAAGACTTCGCCTCCGATCGAGTTCTCGGCGATGAGGTCGAAGGCTTCGGGAGTTGCTTTGAAAATAAAGGTCTGCCCCGCTTCATTCGTGGCGAAGAGGTGCTCGCCGACCAGCACGGGGGACGCGCTGAATGTGCCGCCGAGCCGGCCCTTCCAGACCTCTTTGCCGCTGTCGCACTTCCAGCACATCGCCACGCCGGCATCCAGCACCGAGTACAAATAGCCGTCGCGCACCAGCATCGACGGAACGTAGACGCGCGAACCGTTCTCCCACGCGATCTTGCCGGAGCCGTCGGCTCGCACGGCCGACAAGTGATTCTTCGGGTCGCCGCCGCTGGTGAAAATGAGCTGACCATCAGTGACAGTCGAGGTCACACATTCGGTGGTCGAGCCTTCAATCTCCCACAGCTTCTTGCCGGTCAGCGGATCAAAGCTGGTCACCAGATCGCAGCCGGTGAAGAAAAGCTGCTCGCGGCCAGCGACGCTCAAAATGATCGGCGACGTGTAGTTCGGGAACTTCGGCCGTTCTTGTT
>CAZILR010000265.1:0-7131 GCA_964539995.1 uncultured Planctomyces sp. | reverse complement strand
GGGGGCTTGTTCCTCGTCGTCGCGAAGCTCGATTGCCGGTATCGCGCACCGGCTCGATACGACGATTTGCTGACGCTGCGGACGACGATCACGGCGGCGACCGAAGCGAAGCTCGAACACGGGTACGAACTGTTTCGCGACGGCACGTTGCTCTGCACTGGACACAGCACGTTGGCTTGCGTGGACCGAACTGGCAAGCTGCAACGGATGCCGGCGGAGTTGTTGCGGATGTGCAGCGAAACGTAGCCATCACGCTCCTGCGTGATGAGCCTTGCAAATTAGAGCAACGAACTCGTTTTGAAGCACCTCGAAGCGATTCTCCGAAAGGCTCATCACGCAGGAGCGTGATGGCTACTTTGCGCCGAGTTCATGCACGATCTCGACGAGTGCTTTCGCGTGTTCGGGCGGGACTTCGGGGGTGACGCCGTGGCCGAGGTTGAAGATGTGGCCGGGGCGATGCTCGGCGGCGGCCAGAACCTCCAGCGCTTTGCGGCGGATTGTGGGAATGTCCGTCAGGAGAACGATTGGGTCGAGGTTGCCTTGGACGGCGACGTCATGGCCGACGGTTTTCCAGGCATCGCGCAGATCGACTCGCCAATCGAGACCGATCACGTCGCCGCCTCCCTCGCGAAGTAACGGCAACAGTGTCGGATTACCAGTCGCGAAGTTGATGATCGGAGCGGCGTGTTTCACTCCGTCGATGACCGCTTTCGTGTGCGGTAGAACGTACTCGCGGTAGTCGCTCGGCGAGAGGCAGCCGGCCCAACTGTCGAAAAGCTGGATCGCCTGGCAGCCCGCCTCGACCTGCGCGAGGATGTATTTCACGAGACTGCCCGTCAGGCAATTCATGAGCGACGTCCACGCTCCGCTGTCGGAATACATCAGCCGTTTGACGTGGGAGTAATTCTTCGAGCCGCCACCTTCGATGGCATACGACGCGAGCGTGAAGGGGGCTCCGGCGAAGCCGAGCAGCGGGATGTTGGCCGGCAAATCGCGGCGGATCAGTCGCACGGCGTCGAAGACATAGCCCAGCGAACTCACGTCGTCGAGTCGTCGCAGTCCGTCGATTCCGGCGGCGTCTCGGACAGGGTTGTGGATCACCGGTCCTTCGCCCTGAGCGTATTCGAGGTTCAGGCCGATCGGTTCGAGGATCGGCAACAAGTCGGCAAAGAGGATCGCGGCATCGACGCCGAGCACTCGTTGAGCGGTGAGCGTGACTTCGGCCGCGAGATCGGGACGTTTGCAGAGTTCCATGAACGTCACGCGGCGGCGGACGGCCATGTATTCGGGCAAATAGCGGCCAGCCTGCCGCATGATCCAAATGGGGGTGGTGTCTGTCGGTTCGCGGCGAACGGCTTTCAGGAAACGGCTGTTGTGCAGGACGTCAGTCAAAGTCAGGCTCCTCAAATGAAGGGGCGGATTGTAGTGGCTGCGGTCAGATTTGTAGCGAGGACGCAGGCATCCTGCTGGAAAGGGCGGGGAACGACTGGTCTAATACTCGCTCGTTTCGGCCGTCGGCCAAAACCGCGTTCTCTCATCGCGTCGCACGTCGGGGTTGATCTCGCAATGGCCCTCAAGTTGACTGTCGAATCGTTCTTGCAAGTTGTTCGGCAAAGCGGCCTCATCGACAAGGATCAACTTCAGAAGCTGTTGCAGACGTTTTCCGGGCGAGGAGTCGATGTCAGCAAGGCACAGTCCATTGCGGACGCTCTTGTGGGCGACGAAGTCATCACGCGTTGGCAAGCGGAAAAATTGCTGGCCGGAAAACACAAGGGCTTTTCGCTCGGCAAATACAAGCTGCTGGACTTGCTGGGCAAAGGCGGGATGAGTTCGGTGTATCTCGCCGAACATGTGCTGATGAAGCGGCGGTGCGCGATCAAAGTGCTGCCCGCCAAGCGAGTCCACGATTCGTCGTACCTCGCGCGATTTCATCGAGAGGCGCAGGCGGTTGCATCGGTCGATCACCCAAATATCGTGCGAGCGTATGACGTCGATAGCGCTCAAGACCGCGACTCGGAAATTCACTTCTTGGTGATGGAGTACGTCAACGGCCAAAGCTTGCAGGAGTTGATCATTCGCAGCGGGCCGGCGGACTACGCGGATGCGGTGGAATACATTCGACAAGCGGCCGAAGGACTCGAACACGCGCACCGGGCGGGGCTCGTGCATCGTGACATCAAGCCGGCGAACTTGCTGATCGACACCAACGGCACGATCAAACTCTTGGACATGGGCTTGGCTCGGTTCTTCGATGACCAGGCCGAGAACCCGCTGACGGTGGCGCACGACGAAAAAGTGCTCGGCACTGCCGACTATCTCGCGCCGGAACAGGCGCTCGACAGCCACTCGGTTGATACGCGAGCCGATATTTACAGCTTGGGTTGCTCGCTGCATTTTTTGTTGACCGGCAATCCGCCGTACACGGAAGGAACGCTGACTCAGCGACTGATGTGGCATCAGACGAAGGCATTTCCGCCATTGACCGATTCGCGGATCGACTGCCCCGCCTCGCTCTCCACGCTGCTCAACAAGATGGTCGAGAAGAAGCCGGAGGAGCGCTATCAATCTGCGGCGGAAGTTTCCGAGGCTTGTCGTCAGTGGTTGGCGGACAATGCCGGGGCCGATTGGAAGCAGCGTCATGTTCCGCTCTCACGCGGGGGTTCACAGAGTGGCCGATCGACTCCACCAACGCGCGATCTGCAAAGCGACCCGGCGATCCAGAAAGTTTCGTCCCATGTGATGGGCTCGACGTTGGAGCCGCGCGACGAAGAAGGCTCGGCGGCGACAAAAATCTCGCGTCCTGCTGGCTCACCGACGGAGCCAGCGACGGCGATCACCGCTCAACCAATCGTCGCGACAGTCGTGGTCGCACCAACGGTCGCGACTGCGCCTCCGGCGAGTCCGCCCATCGCGACGCCGGTCATTGTTCCCGTTGTGGCTTCTGTTGTGCCACCAGTGGCGGCTCCGATCGCACAGCCGGTGGCAGCTCCGTTGCCTCCGGTTGCTCGACCGGTCCTGCCGGTCGCTATGCCGGTGGCGGCTCCGGTCGTCATCGCTCCCGTCGTGCCACCAGTGGCGGCGACTCCTGTGGCACCTCCGGTTGAAAACGCAGAGACCGTCATCGCTCCGTTCAATTTTTCCGAAGCGTCAGAAGAACCAGCGGTGGCGGCTCCCGACTTCCTGTTTGGGAACACCTCAACAGAGTCCGAAGAGACCGTCATCTCTGCTCCTGTGGAGGAAACGACGGAGCCGGCGGAAGAGGGCAATCTCTTTTCCCTGTTTGGCGACACGAGCGCGGAACCACCTGCGATTGAACCGACGCTGACGGCTCCGTTGGCGATGTCCGCCGAGTCAAAAATCGTCGAGTCGCCAGTCCCAGAAACTGTCGCGTTTGAGCCGTCATCGGAACCCAAGCCGGACGTGGCGGATTTTTCGTTCGAGCACAGTCGTGATGAGGTCGAAACCAAGCCAGTCGAGCAAGCTCCCAAGAAGTCCGTCAAGTCGTCGGCTAGTTCGCTTCAGAAACCCGCCGTGAAATACGGCATCATCGCGGCCGTGGCTGTGGCTGTTGTCATCATCGGTGGGGGGGTTTGGTGGGGCACACGCGGCTCCGGTTCTTCCGGAAAAGCGATCGCAAAACCTACGAAGAAAGACAAGTCTGGCAAATCGCAAAGCGATGGGACGACAACCGCTGCCAAGAAATCAGATGCTCACGAAGTCACGCTGCTGGTCGGAGCGGGCGGGGACTACAAATCCATCGGACGAGCGGTGTACTCGGCGGTCGAGAGCCGCGCAGAACACGAGAAGGCCGCCAACGGCAAGCCACTGCGATTTGTCATCACCGTGAAGTCCGGCACGCAACCCTTCGAGGAGGCGATCGTCTTGGACGAATCGTTTCCTGGCGAAGTCCATTTGAAATCAGACACTCCCGGCAAGAATTTTACGCTGACGCCGCCGAGCAACTCCGAACCTGCGATTACGATCAAGAACCGGAGCGATGTGACGATCGAGAACATCACCATCGACTTGGCGGGCTTCCCTCAAAAAGAGAAAGGCATTGTCATCACCGGTTCGACAAGCCGCTGCAGAGTTCGGAACAGTGTTCTCTCAGACGTGGGTAAGTCGGGCATCGAGTTGAGCGGTGCGTCGGGTGGTGAAGGAGCCGATGGCATCGTGCTCGAGGGAATCACGTTTCAGAAAGCGTCTCCCACGGCGTTTGGTATTCATGTCAGCAAGCCGGCGAACAGCGCCCCGACCCAACGTGTCACGGTGCAGCGATGCCGTTTCTTCAGTTCGATGGCTTCGGGAGTCTTTGTCGAAGGTCCGACCGAGTCTTTGACCATCCGCAACTGCGGCGCGACTGGCTCGACGAGCGGCATCCGCTTTGCCGCTGGAGTCGTGGCGAAGAATGTGCTCATCGATCATTGCTCGTTCCGAAACCATGTCGATGCGGGTTTACTGTTTGACGGAATGCCCGGTGATGGTTCCGCAGGGCTGGTCTGGCGTAATTGCCTGTTCTCTGGTGCGGCGAAGACCGAGTTGCTCATCGCACAAGGTTATGACGCGAACAAATTCAACTCGTTCATGAGCACCGACAAGCCGGTCGAGAACAACTGGAGCGACCGCAAGAGTGAGAACCCGGTGAATGGCGAACGCGACTTGCTTGGGAATGCCGGCTCGCGCGTCGCTTCCATCCAGTTCGAGTCGACAGCGGTTAACGCGGAGCTTTTCTTGGTGGCCAAGGCGGGAGAGCCGTACAAGACGGCCGGCATCAAAGCGAAATAGCCGCGACAACGTCTGCTCCGCGAACTCCCCAGCCCTCCCGGTTTTCGTCTGTGTAACCGGCACAATCGTCAAAGCCTGACACAAAAGCTGGGGCTGGTTAGTGAACAGATCAAGGCGATTCCGAATCGCGCTTGAATGGCATTCCCGGCCCGTAGTTTCGCTCCAACCAGTTCCTGGCTGGGCCTTTCGAGACGGCCCCGCAGACCGGAATTCGGCCTTGGTTTGGTCGCGGGAAAACCGGCCTTGTACCGCGAATCGCTGCAACTCTCGGTGGGCCTGTCTCTTATTTTGTACAGGTAGCGGTGGGCTGGCCTGAGCTGGACGATGGTCGGCGCTTCGCGGCGAATCAGCCTCGATTTCGCCCGCCCCAATCCCACCGATGCCCCATCGCGACACGCGAAGGGAACGCCATGAAACGCTCAGGAAATAAGTCGGTCAATCGCACTGTCGCCGGCCTACACAACGGTCGGCGGAACACGGCGTCACGTCCAGTGGCGGGGTTTCGACAACGGGGCATCGGAGGGAGTGGCGAGCAGCCCGCATTCTTCGCTCAAGAAGACTGGCACCAACCGCGATCCGAAGGGGAGCCACGACAGCATCAACCCCAATTCGTCGTTCAATCGGCCGGGCCGAGATTTCTGCATCCCGTCACAGTGCGGGAGATTCGCGAACGGTTGTCCTTGCTGCCAAGCTCGATCGTGGAAAAAGTTGAGGTCGTGCAGCTCAGCCGCATGACTCGCAAGCGACAGTTGTTTCCCTGCTACGGAATGCAGTGGGGAGCCAGCGTGTACTTGTATCCGATCGAAGAATCGCTGGTGGAGACCTATGTCCGCCCGCCGACGCCTCAGCAGCAGATCGAAGCTCGCATGTTTGGCGGCGTCTGGACAGACTCGGGCGATGAGTGGACGCTGACTTGGACGCTTGCGGCTCTCAAAGATTTCTATCTCAACAACGTCTTGATCCACGAGATCGGGCATGTGCTCGACACACGCAACACGCGCACCGAGGACCGCGAACGCTACGCGAACTGGTTCGCGATTGAGTACGGCTATCGAGCCTCGCGTGGGCGACGAGTTCTATGACCGTCGTGACCGTTCACGAGTCATCGTTCTTCGCCGTTCTCCACCAGTATTATCGTGTCGGTTGCACGAGTGACTGGCTGACTTGTGGGACTCGACGCTCCAGCCATGCGATGCCGCCGAAGAGAGCGGCGGTGTAGAGCAAGTCGCCGGCAAACGTCCCGCGAAAGAACGGCACGCCCGCGATGTAGCAGTCGATCAATCCGCCGAATGTTTGCGAGTACATCGGCGGAGTCATCCGGCTGAGCGTCAGCCATGCTCCGAAATTCGTGATCAGGAAGAACACCACCGAACAGGCCAGGGCCGTCCCAATCGCTCGTCCAACCGTTACTCGGCCCCGCAGCCATTGGCCAAGACCCGCCACGACCGCGAACGCGGGATAGACGAAGAACATGTTGCTCAAGGCTTGGTCGCGATACGCCACATCTTTGGTTGCGTAGAGCACGACGTCGCTCAGAAACATCGCGACCAACGGTAGGAGCACGCTCCAGCGACGGCTTGGCAAGTAGGCGGCCGCGAACAAAGTGACTGCCGTCATCGGAGCCAAATTGTGCAAGTGCGGCAGCAGCCGAGCCGAGGCGGCGGCAAAAACCAAAACGATCAGCATGAGGACGCGCGGCGTGGGCATGTCGGTCGAGAACTCCTGAAGTGTCACCAAATCGAAACGAGTCGGATTCCGCCGAGCCATCGGCCCGGCCGTGAGGGGCGGGATTATAGCGCGGTGTCCGGCGAATTGGGAACGCCGCTGGTCCCGCCAGTCGATGTGCGAGAATTCTTCAACAGTGCGTCAATGTGTCGCCGTCCAAATCGTGCGAGAGCCAGTTGGCCGTTGTTGACGTAGTGTTTCCAGGCGTGAGCAATCCGCGCGAGCTGTTCGTCCGTCAAATCTTTGATTTTGCGAGCCGGGCAGCCCGCCCACAGCGTTCGTGGCGGGACGTGCGTCCCCTCCATAACGACGGCACCAGCCGCGATCAGGGCTTGCTCGCCGATGACGCAGCGGCTGAGCACGGTCGCGCCGATCGCGATCATCGCTTCGTCGCCGACAACGGCCGCATGGACCAACGCGCGATGGCCCAGCGTGACTCGATTGCCGAGCACGCAAGGAAAGCCGTGATCAACATGCAAAATCGAACCGTCTTGCACGTTCGTGTCCTCGCCGACTTCGATTAAGTCACCGTCGCCGCGCAGTACGCAGCCGTACCAGATGGAGCTGCGCGCCTTCAGCCGCACTCGGCCGATAACCGTCGCACCGGGAGCGACCCACGCG
>CAZILR010000264.1:0-7169 GCA_964539995.1 uncultured Planctomyces sp. | reverse complement strand
TCACTCAGGTCAACACGTTTTGCGACACGCTGATCGCGCTCGTGATGTCTCGGCCGCAAGACGTCGCGGAGTCTGCCTGGCGACCGCTTGAGTTTGGTACGGCATCCGCGTTGAACCTCGGTCAGCGGCTGTATCAGTTTCCGCTGGGCATTCTGGGAGTCGCGCTGGGCACGGTAATCTTTCCCGTGCTGACCCGTCATGCGGAGCGAGGCGATTGGCAACGACTGCGGGACGATCTGTCGCTCGGCCTGCGGCTGGTCTTCGTGATCGGACTACCGGCGAGCGCGGGCTTGTGGTTGCTGGCCGAACCGCTCGCGGTCGTGTTGTTTAAGCGCGGTCAAGTGACAGGTGCGAACGCCCATCAAATTGCCGAAATGATTGCCGCCTACGGTCTCGGCGTGTGGGCTTTCTGCGGACTGCTGATCGTGCAGCGTGGCTACTACGCGATCGGCGACCGGATCATGCCGCTGAAGATCGGCTTGTCGGTCGTGGTCGTGAATCTGCTGTTGAACTTCGGCCTGATCTTCGTGATCGGTGGTCGCGGGTTGGCGTTGAGTACGTCGCTGTGCGGCATCTTGCAGTTCGGACTGTGCTTGTTGTTCATCCAAGGCCGCGTCGGACGGCTGCCGTGGTGGTCACTGGCGAGCAACGCGGGGCGAGCGGTGTTCGGCACGATCGGTATGACAGTGGTGGCCTCCTGGGTCATGCAACAGCTTTCGGCGGGGGCAGTGAACTCGTCGGGCCGCTTGCTGCAACTCGGCGTCACGATCCTGGCGGCGATCGCCAGTTACGCCCTGCTGGCCGCGATTCTGCGACTGAACGAGTTCTGGATGCTGTTACGACCGCACCGAGACGCGGAGTAATTTCTGCGTCGAACGGGAACTCGCTACACGTTGCCGGACGGCCTCGATAGATTGCTGCGGTCGCCGACGGCTCAAGGTTTTGCGATCCGCCGCGAATCGCTCGCGGTGGAAACTCGTCCCGACAACCGATTCACTTCTGGAAGACCGACTTCATGAGCACCGACACTCCCGCAAACGCACCGGCTCCGCCCCCTGTCCCACCCGTGATCGCGACGGCACCGCCTAGCAGCGACAACGACCCGGCACCGCATTCGATTTATCTGGTCTCGTACCCGAAGATCATTTTTCTGTATCCGACACTGGTTTTCGCGGTCCTCAGCGGCATTCTGATGTGGGTCTTGGGCGCTGACGCGGAAGGGAAAGCCGGCCGCGTTGAAGAAATTGTCGCGCTCGTGTTTTTGATGCTCACCGCCACGAACTTGGTCGTGTTGTCGTTCGATTTTCCGCGCACAACGTCGCTGACTTTGTTCTTCGGATTTTCCGCCGTGGTCATGGGACTTGTGCTACTGCTGACCAACAAACCCGAACTGATTGGCCCCTTCAAATCGTTCTTTGAATCGTTGCAGCCGCGAGCCAACGCCCCGTTCTACTTCCTGTTCTCGATGCTGCTGGGGTTGTTGTATGTGGTCGTCTGGTTGCTGGTGCGATTCGACTACTGGGAAGTTCGACCGAACGAGTTGCTGCACCATCACGGGTTCATGAGCGACCTCGAACGCTTCTCCGCTCCGAATTTGCGGATCAGCAAAGAGATCAACGATGTCTTCGAGTACATGCTGCTGCGATCTGGCCGGTTGATTTTGCATCCGACCAACGAGCCGCGCGCGTTCGTGCTCGAAAACATCATCAACATCAATCGTAAGGAGGCACAGATCACCAAGATGCTCGGCGCGTTGCAGGTCGAGGTTCGCACGGAGGCTCCGCGTTCCCCGTAAGCGTGAGCTGATCATGATCTCCTTCGATTCGATCGTTGCCCGTCGTCGAGTTGTCTCGGCGGTCTGCCTGTTTTCGACATTGCTGTCGGTCGGTCTGTTGGCCGACGAAGTGAAGCCCTCTCCTGCGGCTGAAGCGTTGCCGCTGATCACGCCGTTCAATTTCGATCCGGCTGATCCAGGCGAGTATTCTCGCCGAGGGGGTGTTGTTGTTCCCGGTTCTGTCGCAACAGGGCGAACCTGGAATCGGCCGCTGCCGAGGATTCGTCACGGCAAGAGGCCGAGTGCAGCAACGGTCCCCGCGCGACCGGCCGCCGAGCCAACGGCTCCCGCGTTGCCACCGGAGCCGGAATCGGAACCGATCGAGCCGATCGTTGCCCCAGACGAAGCGATTTCGCCCGTTGCTCACATCGTGATTTCTCCCGCCACATCGGCCGCGCGAGTCACGGAATTGTTGCCGATTCTCGGTCCACAGACTCGGCAGTTGGGCAAGTCGGTGCTGGGACTGCCAATCGTCGGGCACTTCTTCGGAGCGACCGGCCCAAAGACGCTGATCTTCGCCGCGATTCATGGTGACGAGCCGAACACCGCGTTCGTCGCGAACCAACTTGTCGAGCATCTCACCAAAAACCCGGAGGCGTACTACGCGCGTCGAGTCGTCGTCGTGCCGGTTGCGAATCCCGATGGCTTGGCGCGTGGTACTCGCAAGAATGCTCGCGAGATCGACCTGAACCGCAACGTCCCCGCCAAAAACTTCGCGGTTGGCAAGAAGGACCGCTACTTCGGTGGCGAGCAGCCCGCCTCGGAGCCAGAGACCCAACTGCTGATCGAGTTGATTGAGGACTGGCAGCCCGATCGCATCATCACCATGCACGCGATCACGCGCGGCAAGCACGGCAACAACTTCGACGGCCCCGCCGAGTCGCTCGCCAAAACCATGAGCCGGCACAACGAGTACTCGGTGCTCAAAACGATGGGCTATCCAACCCCTGGCAGCTTCGGCTCGTGGGCAGGCATCGATCGCCAGCTTCCGACGATCACGCTGGAGCTGCCCTCTGACGCGACCGGCCCAACCGCTTGGCGAGAGAATCGCGAAGCGTTGCTGTCCGCGATCCAGTCGAAATAGCGGCTGTGCTCAAGTCACCGGAACTGCGCGACGCTTCTCGCGTGACCGGTGCAACGCCGTCTCGCGTTCGGCCTGCGTGAGCTTGAAGACGTGGCGCAGTAGTCGCTCTTGAGCAGGTGTGAATTCTTGCTTGCGGCGTTCGAGGACGGCGCGGGCGGTTTCGATTCCGGTGGTGAGGTCGATCTGGTCATCCAGCACGCCGTGCCAGATGCGGCAGAATGACGGGACGTGCTTCGGCAAGAGTTCTCCGGCGGGCAGCAACATGCTCATCACGCCGATGGAACTGCCGGTGTTGAACAGCGTGGCCAGCGCGGCTTTCGTGTGATCGCCGATGAAGGTGCCGACTTTCGTGCTGCCGGTGTTGATCGGGAATCCTTCGAGCGGCACGCTGACGTTCGAGTAGTCGTTCTTCAGATCGCTGTTGGTGGTCAGCGCGCCGAGATTCACCCACGGACAGACGTAGCTGTGGCCGAGGAAGCCGTCGTGATATTTGTTGACGAAGCCGTGCAGGATCGACGCTTCGACCTCGCCGCCGACTCGGCAATCGCGGCCGATGGTTGTCCCTTCGCGGACGTTGGCTCGAAAGAGTTGCGAGCCGCTGCCGACATGACACGGTCCTTCGATTCGCGTGAAGGGCTGGATAACCGCTCCAGCGTCGATGGTGATCGGTCCCTGCCGCGCGTCGAGCACGACGAACGGATCGAGCCGCGCGGTCGGATCGACTTCGACCTGCGACAGATCGCCGACGACGGCAACATTCGCGCCGAGCGTCCGTGCTCCGCGCAGTCGCGATGAACGCAGCGTGCCGCTACGTCGCAGTTGAAAGTCGATGCGCAGTTGCTCGGCATTGTGCAGCACCAAGTCCCACGGGCGCGAGGCCAATCGTCCGGGAGCCGCCGTCAGCCAGCGTGAGCGAGCCAGCGACATCAGCGCGTCATCCCAATTTTCGAGCGACAGCAACGGCACTTCGTCGGGATGCAACCGCATCCAAACCAGCGTTTGGTCGAGCACTCCCGCTTCTTCGAGTCGCGCGTGCTCCAGGCACTGCAAGCCCGTGGCATCTGGTAGCCAACGAGCATTGACCAGCAGCGTCGGCTCGTGCGTGAGCCATTCCAGATTATTGACGGTCGCTTGCGGATGAGCTTCGCGATACGTCTCGGCCAAAAACGGGCGGACGAACGCGCCCCATTCCGTGACCGGCAGGTATTTCAGCAAACGCTCCCGCAACGAGGTCTGCCCGCAGAGCAGCTCGCACACCGGCCGCATCCAGGCGATCGGCGTGAAACCGCTCGCCGCCTGATCCTCGAAAAACGCGAGACGCATGGGATTGAAAGGTTTAAGGAACGATTCGGGAGGGGCGGGCTTCTACCCCAGACGGGCAAATGCGCGAAGAGCGGTTCGTAGGATGGCCGCCCTCGGCCGTCCCTCTGTTTGAGTACGAACCAACGCAGGACGGCCGGGGGCGGCCATCCTACACCGACACCGGCCGCAAGGACGGCTGCGACGGTTGCAGGTACTCGGCGTAGTTGCCGGCGTATGTCGAGTATTCACCGGACTCGGCTTGAACGGCGTTGACCACGACTCCGAACAGGTTCATGCCGTGCTGACGAATGAGTTGATTCGCCTGCCGCAGAGCCACGCGAGAATTCTTGTTCGGCCGGACGATCAGCAACAGTCCGTCGGTTCGCGGCGCGACGATGCACGGATCGCTGACGACCAGCAGCGGCGGAGTATCGACCAGAATGAAATCGAACTCTCCACGCGCGGAGGCTAACAGGCGATCGAGACGTGAGCCGGACAAGGTCTCGGCGGGGTTGGGCGGAGCTTGTCCTGCCGTCAGCAGCCACAGATTCGAGATGGGGCTTGTTTGGATTGCGTTCGCCAGTTGAATCTCACCCGCAAGCACTTCGGTCGTGCCGATCTCGCGCCGAGCATGGAACAGACGATGGATCGTCGGCCGACGCAGATCCGCATCGAGCAGCAACACACGTTTGCCCGACTGAGCCAGTGCGATTGCGAGATTCGAGAGGAACGTCGATTTGCCGTCTCCCGGTTCAGAGCTGCTGACTTGAATGATCTTTTGATGGGGATCGAGTCCGGCCAACAAGGCTGTGCGAACCGTGCGGTACGATTCCGCTTCGGCCGAGCCGGGACGATGGAAGTAGCACAGCGACGGCTCCAGAGGAATTTCGGGATCGAAGTCGCCGGAGTGGATGTCGAATTCCGGGACGCTGCCGAGCACTTGCGCACCGTCGATCAGCTTGCGAACATCGGCCACGGTCTTAACCGTCGTATCTCGCCACTCGCGGAGGAACACGAGTCCCAGGCAGAGTCCCAAAACAAACGCGGTCGCCGCGCCGACGATCTTGAGGTAACGCTTCAAGCTCCACTCTTCTCGCACCGGAGCCAGCAGTTTCATCGAGTAGTCCTGGCTGTCGCGGGTCAAATCGAGATGGCTGATGTTATTGACGATCGCATTCCACTGAGCCTTCAGCCGATCGAGCTCCTCGCTACGCGCTTGGTCCTCAACCATGAATTTGACGACGTCTTTGACCTCTCGACTTTCGGCCTCGTAGACCTTGGTCAGCTCGGCGTCTTTGTGGTCGATCTCATCGAGTTGCTGCTTGAGAAACTTCATGTAGCCGGCGACGACATCGGCTTTCTGCCCCCGGCCATCACGGCCAAGCAGTTCTGTCAGCGACACGCCACGAGCTTCGTAGAACTCTTTCAGCTTGGTGATGCTCCGTCGCACGTTGATGACGTCGGGATGATCGTCCGAAAAGTCGCGCAGCAGCTTTTGTTCTTCGATCAGCAACGGCAGAAGTTGAGTGCTGGCCGTGTCCGCAGGATTTTGTCCCAGGAGCGGGTTCGCGCCGTTCGCCGCCGCTTGCGCGCCGCTGGCCGCTTGCGAGGTGGCGATCAGCAACCGCACGACACTTTCCAGTTCTTCGGGAGACGTACTTTCGTCGATGGCGTTTTGTAATGCTCGGATCTTGCCGTTGATCTCCGCCTTGCGAAGCAGGTTGAGCCGGCGGTCACGCTCGATTTCGACAACCCGTTCTTGATGCACGTTGGTGACGTCGCCCGGTTGCCGTTGCTCCCCCGGAGCCGATCGCCACCACAACGGCGCGTCCTTGCGGAATTCGAGCAACTCTTTCTGCTTCTGCTCGATTTGCTTGGCCAGCTCGCCGTCCATTTTTGTGATCTGCTGAGACAGCTCGCTGGTGGCCTCTTGCTTGGCCTCCTGAATGTACTCCTCGTAGGCCGCGATGATGGCGTTGACGACGGCCTTCGCATCCGCTTGCTGCTTGTTGCGGTATTTGATCTCGAAGACGTTCAGCGTCGAGCTGTCCTGGCCGGCAGTGCGTTTGACTTCCAAACCGTCGAGAATGTCTTCGATTGGATCGTCCGACTTTTGCAGCGTGGGCAGTTGATCGAGCTTTCCATTTTCGATGGCCTTGCCGACGATCATCGGGCTTTTGATGATCGCGACGTGCTCACCGCGACCTTCGCTGAGAATTGCCTGACTGAGCGACTCTCGAACCGGCACTTGAGCTTGCCGCGACACGAGAATCTGTGCGACCGCATTGTACTCTGGACCCAATTTGACGAACGCGGCATGTCCCAACGCCAGCCCGCCGATCAGCCCCAGCATCACGAACCACTTGTACCGAGCCGCAATCTGTGCGATGTCGAATTCACGCGGCGGCGGCTCATCGAACGCGGATGACCCCGTGTTGATGAACTCGAACGGCCGATCTTCAGCACGTCGAGCGGTCACATCACGAGCCGACGAATCCGGTTCCTGACGAGACGAATTCATGAACTCGAACGGCTTGTCATCAATGGGCTTCATGGCTGGCCTCTATTTGCTGGCGTACAGCTTGGCGTAGTAGTCGATGGTCCGTTGCAGCCCGTCTGTCAGGCTGACTTGAGGGCGATAGCCGAGTTCACGTTCGGTGCTGGAGATGTCGGCCCAGGAATCCTTGATGTCGCCGGCTCGTGGTGGCGCGAAGTGGGGATCGAATGGGACGTTGAGCCGCTCGCAGATCATTCGCAGCAGGTCAATGACGCTCAGCGATTGGCCGCACGCGACATTGAAGACTTTGCCGCTGACGTCCGGAGCTTTCGCGGCCAGCAAGTTCGCGTGAACGGCGTTGCCGACGTACACGAAGTCGCGCGACTGCGAGCCGTCGCCGAAGATCGTCGGACGTCGCCCTTGCAACAGCGCGGAGACGAACAGCGGGATCA